>CALJZV010000162.1 GCA_937983475.1 uncultured Verrucomicrobiales bacterium | reverse complement strand
CGTTCAAACGCGCTGCCGTTTTTCACATAGGCATAACGCTCCCCGCGTTCGGTAAAGACCGCCGCCAAGGGAATCGCCAGCACGCCGTCGGCGGCATCTACGGGAATGGACAAATTGGCGGTCATGCCGGGGCGAACGCGCGGGTCAATGCTTTGAAGGGCGATCCGGGCCGAAAATCCCTTGAGGTTGTTCTTCATGGTGGCCTGCGGCGCGATGCGCTCCACGGATCCCTTCATTTTAAGGCCGGGCACCG
Source organism: uncultured Verrucomicrobiales bacterium (assembly GCA_937983475.1). Classification (GTDB taxonomy): domain Bacteria; phylum Verrucomicrobiota; class Verrucomicrobiia; order Limisphaerales; family JACDHS01; genus CALJZV01. The sequence goes on along the minus strand of CALJZV010000162.1, from coordinate 10,253 downwards.
ACTCCACCTGGATGTCCACCGCCTGGCCCGGCTCAATGCGCGTGACATCGGCCTGGCTGATGTGGGCGGTGATGATCATGTTTTTCAGGTCGGCAATGGTCATCACCTCCGTGCCGCTGTTGAAACCGCCCGATCCGGAAACCGCCTGCCCGATGGACACCGGACGCGTCAGCACAGTGCAGTCAAACGGCGCGAGAATCTTGGTTTTGGACAGGCGATCCTCAACCAGCTTCAGCGCCTTGTCGGCCTTCTCCACGCTGTTCCTGGCCAGGTCAAAGTCCGTCCGCGCGTTTTCAAACACCTCCTTGGATACCAGGCTTTGCTTGAACAGCTCGGCAGCGCGCTCATAATTACGGCGGGCCTTTTCCAGTTGCAGCTTCGCCCCCTCAATCTCGGTCTGGCGCGCCGAGTACTCGATTTGCAAATCCTGGTCATCCAGCGTGAAGAGCAAATCGCCTTTCTTGACTTCGTCGCCGATGTCCACAGGCAACAGCGCGATGCGCCCGTTAATTTCCGGGCGCACGGACACCTGGTCAGCCGGGCCGATGTCCCCGGCGGCGGCAATCGCAAATCGGATGTCGCGCGACTCGACCTGCGCGGTGCGTGGCTGCCGGGCGGTTTTGGCCAGACGATTTTTCTCGTCCCACTTTTTCCATAGCTGAAACCCGCCCCAAGCCAGGGCACCCACCACCAGGATCGTGATCAACAGCTGTTTCATTTAAAGCGCAACATGGTAAACGAGAACACGCCGGGAGCAAACCGGAACTCACCTTGGCCGATGTTGTTGGCGACGGAATTCAGTGGTGAGCATTCCGGCAAATCCCCAGTTCTCCGGCTCCACCTCGTCGATCACAATGTGCGTATGCTCGGGTTGCTTGCCGAGAACGCGCTGAAGGGTCTGGGTAAACTCAGCGACCAGTTGGGCCTTCTGCTCGGCGGTTACGCCGTCCTTCGTGATGCGAACATTGACGTATGGCATGCCGCTTTATTTCGCCATAAGGCTTTCAATGCAAGCTTTCCACATCATTTGAGGTTGCTGAGAAACTGTTTGGCCTGGCGCGTGATTTCCTTTCGACGCGCCGCCGGCATTCGCGCCAGTGTTCGATAGGGCATGGCCAATCGCGGATTGGATTTGAGCCGTTTCTTATTCGTCGTCAGGAAATGCCAGTACAGGTAGTTGAACGGGCAGGCCTTTGGGCCAAGCTTGACCTTCGGGTTGAAAACGCAGTCCGCGCAGTAATTGGACATGCGGTTGATATAGGCGCCGGAGGCGGCGTAAGGCTTGGAGCCGAGCTGGCCGCCGTCGGCGTGCAGCGCCATGCCGTGGGTGTTGGGCAGCTCCACCCAGTCAAACGCGTCGGCGTACACGATGAGATACCATTCCTCGACCTCAGCCGGTGAAAGGCCCGCCAACAAGGCGAAGTTGCCGGTGACCATCAATCGCTGGATATGGTGCGCGTAGGCGTTGCGGCAGGTGCCTTGGATGGCCTGGCGCAGGCAATTCATCTCCGTATCCCCGCTCCAATAGAATTCGGGCAGCGGCCGGCGCGCCTTGAGAAAATTGGTTCGTGCATAGGCCGGCATGCGCAGCCAATACAGGCCGCGCACATATTCGCGCCAACCGAGAATCTGCCGGATGAACCCCTCGACGCAGTTGAGCGGGGCTTTCTTCTTTTTCAATGCGGCCAGCGCCGCCTTGCAAACCTCGCGCGGCTCCAGCAGCCCGAGATTGAGGTACGGCGACAATGCCGAGTGAAACAGGAAGTCCTCCCCGGTTTTCATGGCGTCCTGGTAATCGCCAAAGTGGGGCAGTCCGTGCCGGATAAAATGTTTCATGGCCGACTGTGCATCCTTGCGCGTCACCGCCCAGCCGAAGCGCTTTAATTCGCCGAAATGATCAGCAAAGCGCCACTTGACGAGCTTCATGACCGCCCGGGTCGCCGCGTCGGGAGAAACGCGGCGGAGTTCCGGAATCTTGATGTTGTCCGGCAGCGGCTTGCGGTTCTCCTTGTCGTAATTCCATTTGCCGCCAAGCGGCTTGCCGTCCCGCATGAGCATGCCGGTTTTGCGGCGCATGTGATGGTAAAAGGATTCCATTCGCAGCCGCTCGCATTCACCCGCCCACTGCTCGAATTCCTCGCAGGAACAAAAAAACCGCTCGTCGGGCCGAATCTCGACGGGAATGCCGATCTCCTTGGCCCACGATTTCATTTTCTCCCAGACACGCCACTCGCCCGGCTCGGTCACCACCACGCAATCCGGTTTATGCCGCCTCACGGCGCGCCGCAGTTCCCCGGTGAAGGACCCGGTGTTTCCTTTTGCGTTGAGCTCGACATAGTCCACCTTGATTTTTTCGGCGCGCAGTTCCCGGGCAAAATGGCGCATGGCCGAGAGGACGAGGGCAATTTTTTGCTGGTGATGCCGCACGTAGGTCGCCTCCTCCTGCACTTCGACCATCAGAACCACATCGTTTTTGCGGTTCAGATTTCGCAGTGAGGAAATGGAGCGGCTGAGTTGATCGCCCAGAATGAATCGCAATGTTTTCATGCCCTGATCCAGTCTTATCCCTTGGTCCGCAGCGTGGAACGACCGCCGTCCACGCTGAGAATCTGCCCGGTGATCCAGCCGGCCTCGGGCGACAAAAGAAATTCAGCCAGAATCGCGATATCCTCGGGCGTGCCCAATCGTTCCAGCGCATGCATGGCCGCGATGGATTTGGCCATCGGCTCGCTGGCCAGGATGCCCTTCGCCAGGGGTGTTTGGGTGAGTGACGGTGCGATGGCGTTGACGCGCACTTTCGGGGCAAGTTCCGCGGCCAGCGATAAAGTAAGTCCGGATACCGCTCCCTTGGCCATGCCCATGGAGGCATGAAGCGAGAAACCCTGGATTGCGGCCACGCTGGAGAAGAACACCACCGAAGCGGTGCCCTCGGTTTTCTTGAGGGCAGGCAGGGCAGTTTTCACGGCGAGCGCAGCACCGAGGGCATTGACTTGAAAATCGTTCAAAAAATCATCCGCAGAGAGGCTTTGCAGTGCGCGTAGTTGAATGGTGCCCACGGCATAAACCAATCCGCCGAGCGCATCGCCCGCGTCATTGGTCACGCGCTTGAAAAAGTCTTCTTCAAAAACATCCCCCGCTGTGAACCCCGCGCCCAGATTGCTTGCCACAGCGGACAGCTTCTCCGCGTTGCGGCCGGTGAGATGCAGCGAGCAACCGCGCTGGTGGAGCCGTTTTGCGATGGCCGACCCGATGCCGCCTGAGCCGCCGTAAACCAGAATTTTTCTTCCCTTGCTCATGACGCCCGATTGTTTTGGATGATTAAAAGCCGCAAAACAACTTCACGCGCCAACCCAGGCGGGTCAAGCGGTGCACAGGAATCGTAAAATTGAGCGACAATCAGCCCGGCCGTGCCCCCCGTGAGCACAAAGGCCAGCAGCGCCATAAAGCCGTGAAGCGCAATCAGCGCCGGGCCAAAGGCCGCCAGGGCCGTCCCGGCAATCGTGGCGGAAACCGAAACCAGCTCCATGATCGGCAGCCCAAGGCCAATCACCAGGGAAATCAATGCAATCAAATACGCTGCTCGGACATACGAACGAAGCTTCTTGATGGCCCAGGCGGGGTCAAGTGATCGGCCCGCCCGTGGCTGATGCGCAGAAACTTTGGCTCCTTTGCGGCGATGCCAGTGTGGGTTGCCGCAGAACGCTCAACGGTGTTCCTGGGAGCGCCCGGTCTATTTGATCACCTGCCCGTCGGATTTGCGCGTCCAAGTGTATTGAACCGGATCAAACTCAAATGCGCGTTTGTTTAGGACCGGCTCGGCGGTGTGTGAAGGAATGATTTTTCTGAATTGCTCCAGTGATTTTTTGCCGCGCTTGTTTCCTGCCAAATTGTTCCACTGATGCGGATCATTTTGACGGTCGTACAATTCCTCGGAACCATCGGCGTAACGGATGTAGTGCCAGCGCTCAACCACCAGCGCATGGTTGTCCTGGAACCAGGAGATCAATGCTGGTTGTTTCCAAGGTTTTTTCGGGTTCCTCAGCAGCGGCATCAGACTGGTTCCATCCAGATTCTGTGGAGCGGGAAGTCCGCACAGCTCGTTTATTGTCGGAAAAAGGTCCACCAGGCTGACCGGACGCTCGCATCGCGAACCGGGACGAGTCAACTTTGGCGCGACGACGATGAGCGGCACATGGGTCGCGCGCTCCCAGAGAGTCTGTTTGAACAGATGTCGCTTTTCGCCCAGGTGATAGCCGTGGTCGGACCAAAGCACGATGATCGTGTTGGTGGCCGCTCCCGAACGGTCCAGCGCGTTCAGCACCCGGCCAACTTGCGTGTCGGCGAAGGTGAGACTGGCGCGGTAGGCCTGGACGAATTCGGGCATCTTTTTCGCGCGCGACACTTGCTTGTATCGCCCGGAGGGGTCAATGAACGCCAGGGCCGCGGCAGGAAGGTCGTCAAGGTCGTTAGTCTTGATCAAAGGCAGGACGAGGTGATCCTGGGGATACTGCTCAAAGTAAGATTCAGGCGCGTACAAGGGCAGGTGCGGATGATAAAGTCCCAGCGCGAGGAAGAACGGTTTCTCCCGCCCGACTCCGGCTTGGAGTTTCTTTATGATCCAATCCGTCGCAAGCACATCGCCGTATTCGTTTTCGTTGAGCGGCGGCGTGCCCCAGTCAAATTCCGGCATGTCCGGCTTCAGTCCGCTGAGAGGATAGCTTCCTTTGTGTTTCGGGTCGTCAATCCAACGATGGTCGAAGACCTGGTGGAAATATTCGTCCCACTGGTCCGGCGGGTTGTTGCCCTCGGTGTGGTGATGGATTTTTCCCGCGCCTGCGACGAAATATCCGTTCTTTTTGAAATGCTGCGGCAACGTCACCACGCCCGGCAGGTTGGGCCGCCACCATTGGCTGTTATCGTAAAGACCGGTTGTTGTGGGCCGTAGACCGGTGAGAACCGCCGCGCGGGACGGCGCGCATTTGGGCGATGGGCAATGCGCGTTTTCAAACAGCAGCCCGCGCGCAGCCAGCCGGTCGATGTTGGGCGAATGAATATCCGTCCGTCCGAAGCACCCCAGGTCGGTGTTCAGATCATCCACCGAAATGAACAGCACGTTTGGGCGCGGAGCCGCGTTAACGGCATCACCAATGGAAACCAGGGCGACCCACAGGAAAATATAGCGCCACAGTCGCATCACGCCTTCAGTTGGCAAATCCCGTGTGCTGCTCGTAGTCACCCACCGGCTGCCACTTGCGGCCTTCGACATATTCGCGGAAAACCGCCGGGTCGGCGTTCGGGTTGGGCGAGGGCATCTGCGCCTTGACCGACTCGCGCCAGTCGCGCAACTGCCTGGCCAGCCTTGCGGCCACGCGCGGTTCCTTTTCCGAAAGGTTGGTCGTTTCGCCCAGGTCCTTTTTCAGGTTGAACAGCTCCAGTCGGCCATCTTCAAAAAACTCAATGAGCTTCCAGTCGCCCTGGCGGATGATGCCATGCGGGTAGCAGGGTTTGATGGGTGTGTGAATGTTGTAGTGCGGGTAGTGCCAGTAAAGCGCGTCGCGCTTGATCCGGCCCTTGCCTGATAACAGCGGCTTCAGACTCACGCCGTCAATGGCCAGTTTTGGGGTGAGCGAGATGCCCGCCGCCTCGGCGAAGGTAGGAAAAAAATCGTTGCTGATCACCGGTGTGTGCGACACCGATTTGGCCTTCACAACGCCGGGCCACTTGACGATGAGCGGCACCCGGATGCCGCCTTCGTACGCCGTGCTTTTGCCCTCGCGCAACGGCGCGTTGGACGTGACTTTTTCCAGGCCGCCGTTGTCGGAGAAGAAAACCACCATCGTGTTGCGCGAAAGGTTCCGTTCATCGAGCTTTGCCACGATCCGGCCCACGCTGGCGTCGAGGCTTTCCAGCATCGCGGCGTATTCCGCATTGAAGGTTTCCCCAGCCCCGGCCTTGGTTTTATATTTTACCACAAGCTCCTTCTTCCCCTGGATCGGCGTGTGCACCGCGTAATGCGGCAGGTAGAGGAAAAACGGCCGGTCACGCTGGGGCTCGATGAAGTTGAGCGGCTCGTCGGTCAGCCGGTCGGGGAGGTATTCGTCGTTGTGCGCGTTGGGAATTTTGGGCCGCCCGCCGAAGGGCGCGAACATGCTCCGGTGGCTTCCCCAGCGTTCCCCGGCAAAGTTCAGGCCAAAGCCGTGGTTTTCCGGAAAAAAACCGGCCTGGCCCAAATGCCATTTGCCTATGGACGCCGTCCCGTAGCCGATGCGCTGTAGCACCTCGGCGATGGTGGTCTCTTCATGGCGCAGGTAATTGGTCCAGCGCGGAATGCTCAACTGCGTCCCCGGTGGCGTGCGGCCCGGTATCCAGTCGGTGACCTGTGTTCGCGCCGGGTAGCGGCCGGTCAGCACACTGGCGCGGGTCGGCGAGCAACAGTTTGCCGCGGCGTACGCCTGGGTGAATCGCATGCCATCGGCGGCCAGTTTGTCGAGGTTGGGCGTCTCATAAAACCGGTTTCCGTAGCAGCCCAGATCGCCCCAGCCCAGGTCGTCGGCCAGAATGAAGACGATGTTGGGCTTCTGGCCGGCCCATGCAGAAATGGCCATCAACAGCACGGACGTTATCAGTAGGAATGCGCGTTTCATGTTTCTACCTTTCCTGGAACCGGCGCGGAATCCGGCGATGCATGCTTGGTGAAAAGGGTGTGAATGGTCAGCCCGTTCAACGGCTTTTTATTTCCTCCAAAGCAGAGGCTCGCCAGCCAGCCGATGACGACACAACTCACCATGCCGATGCCGCCAAACAGGAAGAAATGCAGCTTGGTGTTGCCCTGAATCCAGCCGAGCACAGCCGCGCTGGCGATCAGGCCAATGAGCGCGCCCGCGCCATTGGCGCGCCGCGTGAAGATGCCGAGCGCAAACACGCCCGCCAGCCCGCCGCCCAGCAGACCGACGATGCGCAGGAAAATGTCCCAGAGCGACTTGATGTTGTAACCGGCCATCAGCAGCGCAGTGGCGGTGCCGGCAACGCCCAGCAGCGCCGTCAGCGTTTTGGCCAGGCGCAGGCAGCTTTTGTCCGGGGCCTGCGGCCGGAACCGCCGGTAAAAATCGTGGGTGAACACGGTGGACATGCTGTTGATGCTGCTGTCCAGGCTCGACATCGCCGCCGCGAACACGCCCGCAATGACCAACCCCACAACGCCGCTGGGGAGCGAGTTGGCGATGAACCACGGGAATACCGCGTCGGTGTTGAGCGCGGGGTTCAGTTGGGCGGGATGCGCTTTGTAGAAAATATAAAGCGCCGTGCCGACGCCGAAGAACAACAGCGACGCCGGGATGACCAGCACCGCGTTGGTCCAGATGGATTTGGCCGCTTGTTTTTCATCGGGCGTGGTGAGGTAGCGCTGCACCACCGATTGGTCCGCGGAATAAGGGGCAAAATGCGACAGCCACGTGCCAAGCACCATCACCACGACGCTGGTGGACGTCAGATCCCAACTCCAGTTCATCATGTGAAATTTGCCTTCCGCCATGCCAGTCGAAACCATCGCTGCCAAACCGCCATCCACCTTGGAGCCGATGATGAAGAGACTCACCGTTGCCGCCGCCAACAGCACCAGCACCTGCACCAGATCGGTCCAGATAACCGCCTCGATGCCGCCGGTCGCGCTGTAAATTGTGGTCAGCACGCCCATGAGCAAAATGCACAGATAGATGTTGAGCCCGGTGACCGCCGAGAGCGCCAGCGCCGGAAGGAACAGCACGATGCCCATGCGGCCCATTTGCAAGACGCAAAACGCCGCTGCCGCGAACATCCGCACCGCCACGTTGAACCGATGCTCGAGATATTCATAGGCTGTGGTGACATTGAGCCTTCTAAAGAACGGCAGATAAAGCAGGGCCACTACCGGCGCGATGGCCACGATCATCAGGTTGTTGAGAAAATAGGTCCAGTCCGAGGCGTACACCTTCGCGGGGATTGCCAGGAACGTGATCGCGCTGAGCTGCGTTCCAAAAATCGAAATGCCCGCCGCCCACCACGGAATGCGCTTTCCTCCCAGGAAGAAATCCTGGGTGCTTTTGTGCCGCCGCGAGCAATACAGCCCCACGCCCACCACTGCCGCCAGATACAGCCCCAGCGTCGTGTAATCGAGCGCGCTGAACGCCGACTTCACCGGCGCGGGTGACGCCGCCCACACTTCCGGCGAGCGCACCCCCGGTCGCATTTCTCCGCTGGGCAACACAATGCGGTTCCCCCATGTCACAGATGGCAGCGTGACCCGCGCGGCGGGCGCGCTACCGAGCGAAGCCCAGGTGTCGCCGATGGTGTGGTAGGGGAGAATTTCGCTTGGAAATCCGGGATGCGCCGACAATGGCTGGAACCCGATCTTGCTGCCGTCGTCGCCGCTGATGACCAGGAAATGAGACTGGCCGACGACCGGAGCGGGCGACGCCGCCGCCACCGCCGGGCGCGGCAAATCGGCAATGCGTTTCCAGCCTTTCGACGGCGTGAACCGGTAGGCGTCCTTCAGGTAAATGCGCTGCGGCTTGCCATCGCTGCCCGCGGTCAAATCCGTGCCGCTGCACAGAAAAAATGAGCCGTCCTGAGCCGCGGCCACCGCGAGCATGCGTCCCGGGCCGGGCCATGGCTCCAGTTCCTCCCACGCGGAACCTGTCTTGGAAAGATCCAGCGCCCAGAAGGTTTTCAGCGTTTGCGTGGAGTCCGGCGTTTCAATGCCGCCAGAGACGTAAAGCGTGTTTCCCAACAGCGCGCCGGAGCCGAAGGCCATTGGTCGCGGCAGGCTTGGCAATGTTTCCTGTTTTAATTGGCCATTGGCCCAGCGCAGGCGGAAGACTTCCGAGAAGTGTTCAGTCGCGTCGCCGCCGCCGATGCAGATCAGACTCTCCTGCGCGGTGATGGAAATGCCGTAGCCGTTGGGCTTGGGCAGCTTTCCTGCGACCTGCCATTCGCCATCGGGCGCGGGCAGCACAAACACCGTGTCGTGCCAGATTTTCTTGCCGCCCTCCCACGGCATGCCGTGAGGAAAATTCGCGCCCCCGGCGACGATGAGCGCGTTGCCGCTGATCCCGGCGAACGGCGCGGCAAACCCGATGGCGTCGGGAAGCGCCGGCAGTTTTTCCCATTTCAAAAACTCCGCCGCGCCGCAGGGCAGACAGAGCAGCCACACCATCGCCAGTTTGAACGCCTGCGCCAGGCGCGCCGTGAAGCCTTGTTTCGTGACGGGAATGTCCAGGCACGTTTTCATTTATCTCATGGCAAAATGTGAAGGCGCTGCAACTCGCCTTGAAGCGCCTTGAATTGCTCGTCCGTGACGGTGGTCAGCGGCAGGCGCATCGGCCCGCAGTCAATGCCGAGCATTTTCATGACGGCTTTGCCCGCCGCCATGCCGCCGTGACGCGAGAGCGCGGCGATGACTTCAATGGCCAGGGTCTGGTGTTGTTGCGCCGCCTTGAGGTCGCCTTTTTGAAACGCGGCAATGACGTCGTGATACACCGGCGCGATGAAGTTGTAGGTGCTTCCCACAAACCCTTCCGCGCCCATGGCCAGGGCGGCCAGCATGATTTCGTCGCGGCCAAACAGCGCGTTGAACCGCCCGTTCTCCAGCGCCACGCATTGCCGGTAATCCATCAGGTTTTCGTAGGTATATTTCACGCCGGCCCGGTTGGGAATGCGCGGCGAGGCGGCCTTGAGAAAATCAGTTACGGCGAAGTGAACGCCGTTCATCGAGGGCATGTGGTAGTAATAGAACGGCAGGCCGGGCGCGGTGCCGGCGATCGCGGCGCAGAGGTCCACCAGCACTGGGAGCGTTGCGGGCCGGAAATAATCCGGCGCCATCGCGGCCAATGCGTAAGCGCCGGACAATTGCGCGTGCGCGGCGATGGCCTTGGCGTCCTCCAGGCTGTTGTGTCCCGCATGCACGATCACCTTCAAGCCGGGCGGCGCGAACGCGAGCCACTTCTCGGCGATGGACAGGCGCTCGGCGGTGGTGAGCGAACTCCATTCGCCAGTTGTGCCGCAAATGAACGCGCCGGACACCCGGTTCCTGGCCAGCCACTCGGCCTGCTTGGGAATGATGTCAAGATTCAGCGAGCCATCTTCATGAAATGGCGTGTGCGGTGCGGCAATGAGTCCGGTAAGTTTTGAATTCATGGGAAAATAAAAGTCAGGCTTTCTTGGTCGAAAGGCGATTATGAGGACAGGAGATGCCGGCGTCGAACCGGCACCCGCAAATG
>CALJZV010000161.1 GCA_937983475.1 uncultured Verrucomicrobiales bacterium | reverse complement strand
TCCGACCTGGTGAAGGAGCCCTTCACGCTCATCGGCCTGCTGGTGGCCCTGTTTCTGGTGAACTGGAAGCTCACGTTGATGGCCATTATTTTCACGCCGCTGGCGGTGATTCCCACGCGCATCCTTGGCAAAAAAATCCGCCATCTGCTGACCCACGGCATCACCACCGGCATGATGCAGGACAGCCTGCTGGTCGAGGTCTATTCGAACATCCGCGTCGTAAAGGCGTTCTGCCTGGAGAAACTCCAGATGGAGCGCTTCCGGAAAATTTACGACAACCTCCTGCACATCGGCATGAAGAGCGTTCAGGCCCGCGAGCTGGTCAACCCGTTGGTTGAAACCATCTCCATGCTCGGGCTGGGCGTGGTGATTGTGTTCATTTTCTACAGCGGCATTGCCGTGGATGACCTGGTCGGTTTTCTCACCGGCGCGGTGATGATGTACACGCCCATCAAAAAGCTCGGCGCATTGCACGTTTACTTCCAGCAGGCCAGCGTTGGGGCCAACCGCTTGATGGACATTTTTCGGATGGAGCCAAAGGTCAAGGAAAAGCCCGACGCCGTGCGGCTCGATGGTTTTTCAAAAAGTTTGCAATTTCGGAACCTCTTTTTTGGTTACTCGGGAAAGCCTGTTTTGAAGAATTTCAACACCGCCGTGCCGCGTGGCATGAAATTGGGCATCGCCGGGGAAAGCGGCTCGGGCAAAAGCACGCTGGTGAACCTGCTGTTTCGCTTTTACGATCCCACTGCCGGGCGCATCAAGTTTGACGACCACAACATTAGCGATGTGTCCATACACGATTTGCGGCAGCAGATGGCTCTGGTCAGCCAAGAGGTCGTGATCTTTGACCAGTCAGTTGAAGAAAACATCGCTTGCGGACGCGAGGGGGCGACCGAGGAGGAGATCGTGGCCGCCGCCAAGGCAGCGTTCGCCCACAATTTCATCATGCAGTTGCCCCACGGCTACAAGACGCGCCTGGGCGAGCGCGGCGTCACGCTTTCCGGCGGCCAGAGGCAACGCATTGCCATCGCGCGGGCGTTTGTGAGAAATGCGCCCATCCTTGTGCTCGACGAGGCCACCGCCGCACTGGATTCGCAGGCCGAGGCCGAAGTCCAGGCCGCCATCGACCGCCTGGCCGAGAACCGCACGGTCATTTGCATCGCGCACCGTCTGGCGACACTGACCAAGATGGACCGCATCATTGTCATGAAGGAGGGGCAGATCGTCGAACAAGGAACCTTCAGCGAATTGATGCTGGCCGATGGAGTGTTTGCCGATATGGCACGCAAACAGGGCATTTCCTCACCGGACCCGTCCAAGGTCTCCAGCGCCCCGCGCCCCCAAGAGGCTATTCCACCGGCAGCCGGTAGCCAAAATGCCTGATTTCAAAGTCAAAATGCCGCGCGACGGTCTCAGCCGATTCGCGATCGTAATAGTCCCGAAAATGGTGCGCGTCGGGACGGGTTCCTTTCTTCAGATGCAGCAGCCGTGATGGCTCGAAGGGAATTTCAAGGCGCATGCAGACTTCCCGAATCCCCTCCGCCAAGGTTTCGTGGCGCAGGAAATAATCCACGCACACCTCGCCGCCAATCAGGTATTTGTCCCGGTCAATGCCGAGCTTGCCGGCTTTGACCCACTCCTTGAACCGCCTTTTAATTTCTTCAAACGCCATCCCGTTGCACGCCTCCCTGCGGAGCGCAAAAAAATGGAAGGCCGACACCACCTTGTCGAACGGATCGCGAATGACGCAAAACTTGAAGTAGGCATTCCACATCGCCTCGCCCAGCTTCTCACGGATGGCCTCAGCGGACATGTGATTGAACCAGGTCACCTGTTTCTGGCCGGGATTGGGACCGCGAAATCCCACGATGCCCTCGGGAGCCACATGCTCATCCCGGGCATGCGAGAACACATAGGCGCCAGTGGGAAAGCAATACGGCTCGAAGTAAACCTCGACACTGGTCCCGCCGGTTTTGACCGTCTTGGTGTAAATGAATCGCTTTCGGTGGCTGACGAGCATGTTCGGTTGCGGCTTATATTATTTCAACCGCCCGAGTTCGTCCCAAAGGCAGGCGCTCATTTTCATTCCGTTCTCGAAGCAATCGAGGTCAAATTTCTCGTTGGGCGAGTGCGGGTTGTCATCTGGCAACCCCAGGCCCAGCAGCAAGGTTTCCGCGCCAAGGATGTTTTTAAACGCGTTGACGATGGGAATGGAACCGCCTTCGCGCATGAGTATCGGTTCGCGGCCAAAGGCGCGCTTGAGGGCGCGCAAACCCGCCTGGGCAATGTCGCTTTCGGGAGAAACCAGATACGGCTCGCCGCCGTGCCCGGTCTTGACCGTCAACCGGACCGTGCGCGGACAGAGCTTCTTGAGATGCCGCACAATGTGCTTGCGGATCTTGTCCGGGTCCTGGTCGGGCACCAGCCGGAACGTCAGCTTGGCGCTGGCCCAGGCGGGCACGATGGTCTTGCTGCCCTCCCCTTGGTAGCCGCTGGTGAGGCCGTTGATTTCAATGGTGGGCCGGGCGGCGCGTTGCTCAAAGGGCGTGAATCCCTTTTCACCGAACAATTCCGGCACGCCGAGAAAGTCGCGGTATTCCTTTTGGGTCATCGGCAGCCGGGCGAACTGCTTTCGCTCAAAGGCGGACAACGGTTTTACATCGTCATAGAATCCGGGGATTGCCACGCGGCCGTTTTTGTCGCGCAACTGGGCGAGCAACTGGCACAGGGCCATGGCCGGGTTGTTGACCGTGCCGCCCCAAATGCCCGAGTGCAGGTCGCGCGAAGGGCCATCCAGCCGGATTTCCACCGCCACGATGCCGCGCAACGCATACGTCAACGCCGGGTGCTTCTTGGACGGCATGCCGGTGTCGGAAACCACCACGCTATGGCAATTCAACTCATCGCGGTGTTCCTTGAGAAACGGCGCGAGGTTTTTGCTGCCAACCTCCTCCTCGCCTTCGATGACAAACACCAGATCGCAGGGAAGCTCCGTGCCGGTTTGCAGAAATGCCTCAACCGCGCAGAGGTGGGCGAAATTCTGCCCTTTGTTGTCGCTGGATCCTCGCGCGAACAAGGAACGGCCTTCGATGCGCGGCTCAAACGGCGGGGTTTGCCACAGGTCCAGCGGATCGGGCGGCTGCACGTCATAGTGACCATACACCATGTAGCACGGTTTGGCGGTTCCCTTCCGGCGCTTGGTTTTGGCGACGACAACGGGGTTGCCGGCAGTCGGCACCAAGCGCGCGTCCAAACCGATGCGGCGGCAGTGATCCACAAGCCATTGGGCGCATTGCTTGAGATCCTTGCGATGCTGCATCTGCGCCGAAACGCTCGGAAAGCGGACATAATCGCACAGTTGCTGAAGGAACCGTTCGCGGTTGCGGTCGAGATAATCCAAGACAGGTTGCATAAAATATGAGCGGCCTCTTGTAGCAGCGGCTCAAGCGGAAAGCAAAGGGGAATGGGCTCCGAGGGGTGCTTTAATTTTTGGGCTTTTTGAACAGATCAAGCAACTGGTTGACCGCGGGTGGCACTATGTTGGTCGAGGGCGCGTTGGTCGCCCCGGAGAGCTGATTGGTCCGGTTGACGCCGTTGGTAGACGGCGGCGTCACCGGCGGTTGGCCCGTCAATATGCCTCCAACGCCCTTGATGATTTTGCCGGCTTCCCCGCCAACGAGGCCCGCGCCCGAGCGCCCGATCATGCCGGCGATCACCAACTCATTTAAATCCGCCTTGGGCTCTCCAAGCGTGCCGGTCAATTTCACGAAGTTGGGCAGCTTGACATACTTGGCGTCCGCAGGTGCATCGCCTGGCATCAGACCGGCCTTCTGCGCCAGCGACCGGCGAAGATAAAAATTCACAGGCAACTTGTTCATCGGCGAATTGGTCAGCACATCGGCGAGGGGAATCTGTCCCTGCGCGGTGGCCTGAAACGCTTCGCTTTCGACGGCAAATTTGCTCACGTCCACCATGCCGTTGCCCATCACCAAACGCGTATCAATCCAGTTCACGGGCGACTCAGTGATTTCGCTCACGCGCAGCAATGCGGCAATAGGCACCAGCACCCGGCGCAATTTCGGCCCCACCACCTGAATGTTCGCGTTGGTGAAGCCGACATTGGCCTGGCCGTTTAAGTGCTGCCGCAGGCTCGCGCCGGTCGTCCCTTTGCCCTTGATGGCCATTTGCGCCAGAACCTGTCCCTGATACTGGCCGCGTTTGTCCGGCATGAAACTGTTGGCCAGAGGTTCCAGCGGAATTTTGTCGGCGTTGAGCGACACGTCATATGCGTACCCGCGCACGCCCAGATCCAGGTCCACGCTCGCGGTGACCGGCGCGCCGTTGACCGCCAGTTGCACCGGCTTGAGCGACACCTTGCTGCCTTGGACGCTGCCCTTGGCCTGCAAGCCGCTCGCCGTGATTTCGCGCAAATGCAGTTGGCCGATGTTCACCGTCAGGTCCAGTTTGCCCACCGGCAACTCCATCGGTTCGGGCTCGGTCTGCGGGTCGGATGTGGCAGCGGTTGTCGCAGCAGGAGCGCCATTGGTATCCGCGCTCAACAAGTCATAAAACGGCGTGATGTCCAGCGACTCGGCGGCCAGTTGAAGCGCGCCGCTGATGGCGTTGGTTTTGGATAAATCAAGGCTGCCGGAAACCTGCGCCTGATTTTTGGCGCGGGCCGTCGGCGACAGGGTCAACTCACACTGTCGCAGTTGAAGAATCTGTTTTTCCATTGCGGCGTCCACCGACAGCGCCGCGCTCAACGGCGGGTCCGCCTTGGCTTGTTTCGGGTCCTTCAAGACCAGATTGGCAATCTTGAAGTCGGCCTTCACCGCAGCGCGGTTGGTGCCCTCAAGATTGGCCGAGGCGTTGCCAGCCACCGCAGCAGTGACCAACTCGCGCCCGCCCAACTCGGGCACAAACGGCTTGATCGCGTGCTGGTTGATCTCCTTCAGCTTCAATTCCAACTGACCGACGGTCCGCGCGGTGTCCAGACGACCGCTTAGGTCGAATCCGCCCGCCGGCTGGCCGCCGTATTCCAGGTCCGCAGAACACTGGCGAATGTGAAGCTGGGTTTCATTTTTCAAGGAGACATCGGCGCGAAACTGGCCGGAAAGCGGCGAAGGCGCGGACGCTGAACCCGGTTCCAGCACGACAAAATTGCCGAGCCGCACATCGGCTTTGACTTCCATCAGGTTGGTGGATTCCAGGGTGGCCTTGACCTGGCCGGCAAGCGTGGCGGAGGCGAGCTTGCGGTCGCCCAGGCTGGACTCCAGCACCGGCCCCAGCACGCGCTGGTTCAATTGATCCAGGGTCACATCGAACTGCCCGGTGGCTTTTTCCAAGTGATAACGCCCTGTGACCGAAGCGCTGCCTCCCGGCTCATTAGCCTGCCGAAACACCGTTTCCATCTGGCGCAACAGCAGTTCATTTCCTTTCAAGTCGAGATCAGTCTTTGCGGAAGTATAAAAGTTCTGAAAACGATAGTCGCCATAGCTTCCGGTAAAATTATCCAGGTTCAGCAAGCCATTGATCGTCTGCGTCTCGCCGCTTTGCTTGACGCGACCTTCAAACCTCACCGTACCGGCACTGGCCGACAACTCAGCCACTGGCGACAATTCCAGCAGTCGGGCCAGCGTTCCCTCCAGCCTGGCCTGCAAATCGGCTTCCCCGGCCTTGATGGCATAATTGCCAGACACTGCAAATGTGGCTACAGGCTGTTTGCGCCGGGCCAATTCACCGCGCGCTTCCTCCAGATTCAGCCGGTCAAAATCCTGCAAGACACCCCGCGCAACGAGGGTCAAATCCACAGCCTCCACCCGGTTGGTGTCCAGCGTCGCGCCAACATTGCCGAGAGCCGTGGTCAAATCAAAACGCACTTTCTTGCCGGCCTGCTCGGCAACGGCGGAAAGCTTCAGGCTCGCGGTGCCCGACGGATTCAGATCGGCGGCGAACGCACGCCAATCGGCAAGGTTCAATTCGTTGACGACCAACTCAAAGGCCGATTCATCCACCGCATCGGCGCCCTTGCCCCAGTTGAGCTTTATCGGCTTGGAGAGCGACGCTGCGAGCAGTTGTCGGTTGTTTTGCCTGCCGACCAGGTTAAAAGTCCGGACGTCGGCCATCTCCGAGGCCTGATCCACCAACAAATCATAATCCGCGGCCAAATCCATCCTTGGCGTCGTGTGGCCTTCATGTGTCACGCTGAACGCATTCCCGCGAAGCTGACCCTGCACGGAAACCGACTGTCCGCCCTTGGCCAATTCGATGATGTTGCTGGAGGACACCTTGGTCGTGCCAAAGTCCATCTTCAAGGGCGCTCCCACCAGATTCAGCACCTGCCGGTCGATGGAAGAAATTTCCACCTGAAGTTTCTCCTCGACCTTGGCTGGGTCAAATGGGCCGCTTGCCCGGATTTCCCCCAAACTCTTTCCACGTTGGGAAAAATGAAGCGCCAGAGCGCGAATTTCCTGCGGGGTTAGATCCGCTCGAAGCGCCGCGTTCAGGCCGGCCAAATCCTGAAACTGGCCGCTGGCTTGCTTGACGTCCAGATTGGCTGAACCCTTGAGGCTTTCGGGGTCCAGTTTTTTGGTGAGCGCGTAGTCAAATTTGCCCGACAGCGACGCGTCCAACCGGTCGGACTGCGCTCCCAGCGCGGTGCTGTATTTGATCGCCGAGGACACTTCCAGCACCCCAGCGGCCCCATTCTGGAGACGGTCCACCGAAAGGTTCAATCCGCTCAATTCGGCACGGTCCTCGCGCCCGTCCTTGTGGCGCTTGATGTGTTCCACCGTCGCGTTCTTTAGAGACACGTTGCGAATGTTCACTGTCGGCGGCGGCTCCTCGGCCTTGGGCTCCTTGGACGGTTCCTCCTTGGGCAACAGCGGGTCGAGGTTGGACTTGCCCTCGGGCGTTTCCACAATGCGAATGACCGGCGACTGGAGGGTCAATTCACTGACGTCAATGTTGCCTCCAAGAATGGCGCGCAGGTTATACCGCGCGACCAGCGACTCGGCCTGAAGCAGGGTTTCTGCGCCGCGCGGCTGCACTTTTAATTTCTGCAAAGCGACTTGGGAAAAGGGTTGAATGCTCGCCTCCGCGACGGAGATGTCGGCGTTCATCGCCTCGCCGACGCGCGGCAGAATGAACGACTTGAAAAACGCGCCGCTGGTCACGACAAAATAAGCCACCACGACCACCAACACCAATGCTCCCGCTACAATCGCCAGTTTTTTGCCAAGCGAACTCCGTTTAGTTTTGCTTTGTGTTTCTGCCATAAAAAGTCTCCGTGATGGCCCGGTTTCTCCGGGCGGAAAGATGGACGCCAACCTCAGCGCCCATCTTCAACATAGCCCCATTTGCCATGAACAACAGGGGAAAACAAGCGGGAGCAACCTGGGCGACACCCACAAATGCCCCCAAAATAACTTCCCTGTCCGCTTTGCGCGCCGAAGGAGACTGGGAAAAACATTGCGTCCGGACACCATCGCCTTACATTTAACCGCACCGGCGGAGAGATGGCTGAGTGGTTTAAGGCACACGCCTGGAAAGCGTGCGTAGCTAAACACTACCGAGGGTTCGAATCCCTCTCTCTCCGCCAAAATTTTTCCAAAGGACCGGGTTTTTATGAAAGCCATCGTGGGCATCATTCTGGCCGCAGCGCTTGGGCTCGGCGCGGCCGCCTATTTTCAAAAGCAAAAAACCGAGACACTCAAACAACAGGTCGAGGCCGAGCGTCTCGCGCAAACGGAAGCCGAGCAGGCACGCCGGGAACAGGAAAAACAGCTCCAGATGATGGCCTTGCAGAAGGAGCATCTGGAAAACCGCATGGCCGACCTTTCCAGCGAAGTCTCCACATTGCGCGCGTCCCAGTCCACCGAGTCAACAAAACCTGGCGATGTTGCTCCAGCCTTGGCTTCTCCGGCGCCTGACGCGGCTTCAGCCAAGGAAGGGCCGTTTGGCAAGGGCATGTCCGAGATGATGAAGAAGATGTTCGATGATCCGGCCATGCGCGAGATGATGCGCAAGCAGATGAAAACGATGATCAACAAGCAATACGGCGCGCTGTTCAAGGAACTGAACCTTACCCCTGAGGAGCGGGAAAAATTCACCGAACTGCTCTTGGACAAGCAGATGGCCGCGGGCAGCCGTGCCGCTGACCTGTTTGATGCCAACGCCACCAATCGCGTGGAAACCGTCGATGCCCTCAAGGATGACGCAAAGGACACGGAGGCCAGCCTCAAGGAACTGCTCGGCGAGGATCGCGTCGCGCAGTATCAAGATTACACCAAATCCCTGGCGGATCGCATGGCATTGGATCAGTTCCGCCAAAGCCTCTCGGACGGTGCCGAGCTTGGTGAAGGCCAGGCCGCCCAACTGCTTCAGGTCATGAGAGAGGAGCGCAGCCAGATGCCCCGGGAGCTGGAGTCAGCCATGAAAGGCAATGGCGCGGATCTCAGGAAAATGATGGACGGCGACGCGATGGAAAAGGTGCTGCAATTCCAGGAGGAAATGAACCAGCGCGTCCTCCAGCGCTCGGCAGGCATCCTTTCGCCCGAACAGCTTCAGCAGTTGGAGGAATTCCAAACGCAGCAGCTCAACATGCAGAAACTGGGCATCCAAATGATGAAAGGTATGTTTGGCTCCGAGAGCCAAGGCTCCACCGCTGCCCCCGCGCGCTGAAGCGCTTCATTTTCCTTAAAGTAAAATAAAACCCGGCCAATCTCAGGCCATCAATACCCCAGCTTGGCCATCTCGCTTTGCAGCTTGGCCTGGAACTCCATCAGGTCCTTCTGCGAAGGCTTGTACCCCTGCTGCTTGGACGCCACTCCCAGACGGCCATACTGGTCCAGATACCACTCGGCGGCATTGCCATCGCTGAAGGTCACCTTGCCGCTGACGAGCGCTCCGGGGCGCGTCACCTGATCCACAGTCACCGACACGCCGCCAAGGGCGGGGGCGGGCTCCTCTGGGGTTGGGGTTTGTTGAGCGCCAACCGCCTCTTCGGCCGCGGGAGCGGGCTCCGGCTCGGGATCCTTGGGCTTGAGCTTCAGGTCGTCGAGCAG
>CALJZV010000160.1 GCA_937983475.1 uncultured Verrucomicrobiales bacterium | reverse complement strand
CCGCCATAGGTGGAGCAATGGAAACGAGCGTCACGGCTTACCGGTGAGCGCATAATCACGACCGTCTTTTTTCAGCCATCCAGCATCAATGGCTTTCTTTGCCAGCTTGGAAACCTGCCCATTGGAAATGCCCATCTCCTCGGCAATCTCACTCGCACGGGTCATACCGAACTCGATCCATTGACGAAAGACCTGGACGGAAGACAATGGTTTCCATTCCACACGGGCGCGAGTTTCGCCATTGGGTAGATTGAATAACCATTCCAAAGGCGGACACGTCTCCTCGGTTGCATTCCGGTTCTTTTCAAACCGTGCGATGAACTTTGCTCCATTTTGAATTTCACTCATGTCTTTTGCTTCCCCAAGGCTGATTATCCAAAACGCCGCGTCCTCGCGGCGGGATGTCCCGCGCATGAGTCCGTTGCGCCCCGCGTGCGCGATGAAAACAACTGCAATTCGATTTCGCCGCATTTTTAATATCCACGGCAAAACCAGCTCCCATGCATCCGCGTCGTTTTCTTTGATGCCCGTGAACAGGCACGAAAGATTGTCGAGGAAAACCACTTCAATCCCAACTCGTTGACACATTTCCAGAAGTGCGTTTTGCGGGTGAGCTTCGGTGAGATTCAATACGGTGCCAGTGTGATGAAACAAAGCCTCATGGTGCAGGTAAAACAATCCATCCGCAGGCACGGTTGACAATGCTTCATCACGTTCCCGAATCCCATCAAGCGGCATTTCGCCGTCAACGTAAAGCACACGCCGGGGCTTGTGGGCTTTCCAGTGCCCCACGGTGCCGCCTTCCGCACATTGTCTCGCAAGGTGCATGGCATACCATGTCTTGCCCAAGCCACGCGGCCCGTAAATGAATCCCAAATCCCCTTGCTTGAACCAATCCCCTAAAATCGGCTCGCGTTGTGGAACATTAATCTCTGAAAGCCTTGCTGCGGGACAAAGCGCGGCTTCAAAATGTGCAAGCGTTTCCGCCTTCAAATTTGTGGTGTTCAGCGGCTCGACTTCCGGCACGTCGCCAATTCCCGGTTTTTCAATCAGGTTGTTCATCGGGCGCCCTCCAGTGCGTTGAAGTTGGTGTAAAAGACGGTCTGACGGTTGCCGTTGTCGCGTGTGCCGTCGGGCATTCGCACGAGCTGGGAGCGTGTCCAGGTCGCCCTGTCCGCACCCAGCGAGACGGCGTAACGGAAGAACTTTTCCACTTTGGCTTCGGGCTGTTTGTGAACGTAAAACCAGCCATGAAGCGAGCGTCCGCCGGAATGCACCGCGCAAACCAGCGGCGCGAATCCGGCAAGGTGAAGCAGCAGGGCGGCGTGTTCATCCGCCGTACCGGTGTCGAATTCGCAAATCAGGAACCGTCTTTCGCCGGTGTTGCTCAAGGCGTGCCTGCTGGTCTTGCCCTCTTTCGTGATGCCTTCGATGGCGGACATGGGGGACGGGACAATGAACGCCAGCGAGGACATTCCTCCGCGCCAATCCTCGCGGGGCTTTGTGTCGAAAACCGCGCTGGACTTCGCGCAACACGAAAGCGGGTTGCCGGGAAATAGGCGGTCAATGATCTCCTCGGTGTGTGCGGCGTTGTCCTCGATGCGTGGCTTGGACACTTCCCAAAGGTCTGCCAATCCGCCGCCGTCGCGAATAATGGCGTCCCGTTGTTCCTGATTCACTTTTGGCCACTTGGCGTTAGGTCGAACCGGGGCGGCGTTGACGCCTGGCTGCCACGCGCAAGGCAGGGCGTTTTTAACCGCATCCTCAATCTCTTTTCGGCCCACAGGGCGCCCGCACCCTTGAACGCGGCTTTGAAGCAGGCGAACGATTTCCACGGCGGGAATGTGCGCGTGAAGTTGCCGGGCAACCCGGAAAAGCCAGTGGTGAACGCCTTCGCCGGCATGTGGCGGACTGGCGAGCAGGTCGTTGAGGAAAGGCGGGAGATCGCGTTTCAAACAATCTCCTTTTGGCACGAGCAGACGGTTCATTCCGTACCGCCCTTCTGCATTCGCAACAAGGCGGTTTCGACGCTCGGCAGATGGTACAGGATTCGTTTGCCGATTTTACAAAAGGGCAGTTTTCCGGTGTCGCGCCAATTTTTTAGAGTCCGTCGGCAGACGGGGATTTTGCTCAGGACGGCGGTTTCGTTGACGAATCCAGCAACGCTTTGCTGTGTCGCGGATGGATTACCGTATTCGTTTGGTTGCAGTATGCTGTTCTGCATGTCGCCTCCTTTTTAGCAAAACAGAGCATTGCGCTTTTAAGGCGGTTTGCACGTGTGTGGAACCCGTTGCACGTCAGACAGGGGGTGCGTTGCGCGTCAGACGGGGAAAAGCCGGAGTAAATCAGCAGGCCCAATGAAAAGTTGCACGTCAGATCAAACTGGCTGCACGTCAGAAAAAATCAATTTGCCCTATTGACAAGTGGCTGACGCCTTCAATCCGCGTCGCGATCAAGGCGTTTTCGCCTTGTTTTATGGCCTTTTCTCGCAGCTTCCTGTCTTTGCTTTTTGGTGCGCCGGTTGGCGCGGGCGGTGCGATTTTGTACAGTCTTGTGTTTGCGGGCGATCAGCAAACAAAGTTTAGCCAGGCTGATGTCCTTAGACTGGATCATTGTTTTGGCTTCCAGGAACTCGAAAGCCCCCAGAATGACCCGTTTCAAGGACTCAATATTTTTGATGTTGAGCAGCGTCCAACGGTCCTTGCGTCCTGCAATGGGATCGTAATGTTTTGTCAGGTCTTTCCGCCTGCGTTGCTCTTTCAGGGTCAATTCGTGGGTGTCATCCCGGCTCATCCGCCGCAAGTCCGTTCTGGTTAAATCTTCTTTTTCAAGTTGGACTTGCACCAGATCACCCGAATCACGCTCACGCTGAATGATGGCATCAATATGCCTTTTAAGCGCGGAACGCGATGTGGGCCTCATTTTCCTGATGATGTCGTAGAACGAAACAGGCCAATTCCCAAACGCTCGCCCTGCCCAATTTGTCTTTAGTCCGCAGAAGTCCGCCCAAGCGTGAAACTCGGCATGGGCCTTGTGCTGTTCTTCGGAGGATATTTCCTGCCCGTTTTTCAGAATGTAGGAGTTGCTGTGGGTATTTGACAGGATTGTTGGCATAAAGGGTTGGGCCTGTGGGTGGCCATTTCTGTCGGCTGGCGGGCAAAGCAAGGACACTCATTGTTACTGTGCCGCCCTCAATGGCTCGCGGCCACTTGCACATGGGGTTTGATGCCCAGATGTTCGGCGATGCTCTTGATGATGACGCCCAGATTGCGGGCTGTGGGATTGCCGTTGCGATTGAGCATCCGGTGCAGCGTCTTTTCGCCCAAGCCGGTCTGCTGCGACAGTTCTTTGAAGGTGATTTGGGCGTGAACCAAATCGCGCAACATGGAAAGCCCTTCGGCGGTTTCGCCGTCCAGCAGCGCATTGGCGGCCTCGGCAAAGAGCGCCCGCGCAAATTTGCGGTCGCGCTGAATCCGCGCCACGACGGTTTCCTTGTAATCTTTGGTGAGTGCCATGTTATTTCTTCGCTTGTTTGTATCGTTTCCACCGTTCCACCGCTGCGGCGATGTCGGCGTCCTGCCGCCGCTTGCTTCCGCCGCCCAACAAAATGACGATGGCCTGTCCTTCGCGCCCGTAATAGACGCGGTAGCCCGGCCCAAAATCCAACCGCAACTCAAACACGCCGTCTTGCAGCGGTTTGGCGGCGCCGAAATTGCCCGCTTCAAGGCGGCGAACGTATCGGTCCACCCGCGCCGCTGTCACCGCGTCCAGATCGTCGAACCATTCGGCGAACGGAGAGCGTCCGTTTTCGGTGTATTCCCGGATTTGAAAAGAGCCGTTCATATAGTGCCATTTATGTTACCATTGTCAACCGTGGTTGCCCGTCATTGCGCCTGTTTGCCTCGGGCTGGGGACAATGTAATGACGTTTTTGGCGGCGCTTGGCGGATGGACATGGAACCATTTTTCGGCCTCAGCCTTTGTGGCCAGCCCCTTGTAATGGCGGTGAATCATGGCGGGGGAGTTGCCCGCCAGCGCGGCGGTGAGGTTTTCGTTGGCGTGCGCGGCAAAATGATAGGTGCAAAAGGCGTGGCGCAGACCGTTAAGTTTGCGCTCCACAGTCCTGCCTCGCGCCTTGGATTGCCCGCAGAGGCGTTGAAACCGCTGGTGGAAGGTGATTTCACGCCACGGCCAGACGGGACCGCTTTGCTGTGCGCGGTGCGGCTCCAGCCATGAGGCCAATGCGGGGCAGATTTCCACCAGCCGGCGCTGGCGGTTCTTGCTTTTGCGGGCGGTGACTTCGATGTGACCGGGAACATGCCAAACATCCTCCCAATTCAGGCGGAGTATTTCTGCGGTGCGCAACCCGGCCAGCCCGCCAATGG
This sequence comes from uncultured Verrucomicrobiales bacterium, assembly GCA_937983475.1. Taxonomy (GTDB): domain Bacteria; phylum Verrucomicrobiota; class Verrucomicrobiia; order Limisphaerales; family JACDHS01; genus CALJZV01. The sequence goes on along the minus strand of CALJZV010000160.1, from coordinate 338 downwards.
CGATGCAAGCCCGCAGGGCGTCGTCTGAAGCGGTAGCCAGAAGGGCGGCCAGTTCATCCGGGGTGTAGTGTTGAATTTCGGCGGTGTTGTCATGCTCGGGACGCATGGCGTCCGCTTCGTTCAGCCGGTGCGCATGGGGAAGATAGTCCTTGCGGACTGCCCATTGGAAAAACTGCCGGACGGCGGCCCGGTAATGGTTGCGGCTTTTGGGGGAGAATTCGCCCAGGGAGCCAATGAAGGCGTCCACATGTTCCTTGCCGAGATCGCAAACGGCGGTGTTCGGGAAGGCGTCGCCGAGTTTGCGGAGCTGGATCTCGCGGTTGTAGTCGTAGGAGGAG
>CALJZV010000159.1 GCA_937983475.1 uncultured Verrucomicrobiales bacterium | reverse complement strand
CGCCCCGCCGCCACGGCAACACCGCGCCCTGTTCCAGGGTTTTGTCCTCGTCGGGCACAATCAGCGACGGATCAAACACCAGTTTCTGGCCAAGTCCATGACAGACCGGGCATGCTCCCGAAGGTGAATTAAATGAAAAATGCTTGGGAGTAAGCCGGTCAAAACTTTTGCCGGTGACCGGGCTAAAGTTTCGATTGGAATGCAGCGTCTCAACCCATTGCGATGCAGCCTCCAACGCAGTGCCTGGTTCCTGATGCAACACCAGCACGCGCCCGTCACCCCATCGAAGTGCGGTTTCCACCGAGTCGCTCAAGCGCACCCGAATTTTGTCGTCAATGACCAAACGATCCACTACCGCCTCAATAGTGTGACGCTGCTTGGCGTCGAGCTTGATGCGAACATTTGTGCCCAGTTCGACCAGTTGGCCATCCACCCGGGCGCGCACAAATCCTTCGCGGGACAACCGCTCGATGACGTCGCGAAATTCGCCTTTTTGGTCGCTCACTACCGGTGCCAAAAGCATGACGCGAGTCTTGAGGGGCAGCGCGGCAATTTTATCCACGATGTCGCTGGTGGTCTGCTGGCTAATGGGAACGCCGCTGTCGGGACAATGGGCCTGGCCAGCGTTGGCGAAGAGCAACCGCAAATAATCATAAATCTCCGTCGTTGTCGCGATGATGGAACGAGGGTTGGTGCCCGAACTGCGCTGCTCGATGGCGATGGCTGGCGAAAGCCCCTCAATGTAATCCACGTCTGGCTTTTCCATTTGGTCCAGAAACTGTCGCGCGTAAGCCGAGAGGGATTCGACGTACTTGCGCTGGCCCTCGGCGTAAATCGTGTCAAATGCCAGGGAGGATTTTCCCGAGCCACTCAAGCCGGTGATCACAACCAACTTGTCCCTTGGAATGGAAACGGTCAGGTTCCGCAAATTGTGCTGCCGGGCCCCGACGACTTTGATAAACTCTTTTGCCATGGTTGACGAATTTCTCCACAAAACAATCCCACCACTCTAGCCTACAGTGAGGTCCTTGCATAGCAGGGAACTCCATCCTTTGCCACAAGCCTATGTGGGTTTTAGGGAAGTTTGACACCGGGTTGTTTGCGCCGGTATAGTTTTCCCCCTTTATGAATCGCAATCCGCATGTGGCTGTCGTCGGCGCAACGGGCGCTGTCGGCATCGAAATGATCCAGACGCTGGAGAAACGCAACTTTCCGGTCGGCAAGCTAACCCTGCTCGCCTCCGCCCGGTCCGCAGGCAAAAAACTGCCTTTTCGCGGCCAGGACATCACCGTGCAGGAGCTGACCAAGGACTCCTTCGCGGGCATTGACATTGCACTGTTCAGCGCGGGCGGCAGCATCTCCAAGGAGTTCGCTCCCGTCGCCGCCAAGGCCGGATGCGTGGTGGTGGACAATTCCAGCGCCTTCCGCATGGATGATTCAGTGCCGCTGGTCGTGCCAGAGATTAACGCCGACGCCATTCGCGGCCACAAGAACATCATTGCCAATCCCAACTGCACCACGGCCATCACGCTCATGGCGCTCTATCCGCTGCACAAGGCCTTCGGAGTGAAGCGCATTTTTGCCTCCAGTTACCAGGCGGTTTCGGGCACCGGCGCCAAGGCCATCGAGGAACTGGAAAAGCAGGTCGGCGAGATTGTTCAGGGCAAACCGGTCACCAAGGAGGTCTATCCTCATCAAATTGCGTTCAACGTCCTGCCGCACGTGGACTCGTTCCTGCCCTCCGGCTATACCAAGGAGGAAATGAAAATGGAGAACGAAGGGCGGAAGATCATGAACCTTCCCGGCTTCCGCGCCAGCGTCACCTGCGTGCGGGTGCCGGTTTATCGCGCCCATTCCATTGCTGTCAGCGCCGAATTTGAAAAGCCCGTTTCGGTGGAGGCCGCCATGGAAGTTTTGAAGCAAGCCCCTGGTTTGGATGTCGTGGACAACCCCGAAAAAAAGGAATACCCGCTCCCGCTTTACGTTGCGGGCAAATATAACTGCCAAGTGGGCCGGTTGCGCCAGGATTGCGCGCTGGACAACGGCTTGGCTTTTTGGGTGGTTGGGGACCAGTTGCTCAAGGGCGCGGCCCTCAACGCCGTTCAGATCGCCGAGGAACTGGTGAAATAAGGGGTTATTTCACCACAGGCACAGGCCTGAGACCCACCACGCACTTTGCCGCGAATATTTTTGGCCATCGCGAGAGGAAAACATCGAGTTGTTGCAGGGTCGGCAGCAGGCCTTTGGGGTAAAGCATCGGCTTGCTGAAGCCGCCGGTCAGCAGGTAGCTGAAGGCGGAAAACGCCTCCGCATGGAACATGTCCCAGCCGTCGAGCCAGCCTTTGTATTCGTCGGTAAAAAACAGCCGCGTGGCGTTGCCCTGCGCAGCGTAATAGCTTCGCGGCGCGGGCAGGTTTTCCACAAATAAAACCGGCTCCCGCCACGCCACGGGCTCGTGGTGACACCATTCGTAAGCCGGATAGCTGCACCAACTGATGTAGGGGTCGCACAGGATCATTCGGCCCGATGGCGCCAGGACGCGCCGAGCCTCGCGCAGGAACGCCTTGGGCGCGCGCAGGTGATGGAACACATCGAGCAGGACCAGATGGGAGACGCTTTGGTCGTCGAATGGCATCTCATAGCCGTCGCACACCACGTCGAGCCACGGATGATTGAACAGGTCGGTGCAGATGGCGTCGGGCAGGTGGGCCCGGAGGTTGCCGATGCCCGAGCCGATTTCCACGACAACACCCGGAATCGTGCGATCCATCAAAGCCACCATGCGGCGGTAGAATTCGGTGTAAACAATTTGGAGCAGCGGCTTTTTTTGCCAGACGCGAAGGTTATTCCAGATTTCCACCTGATGCTGCTCGATGGGCTTCATGGCTCAGGCGATGAACTTCAGCCGCTTGGCCGCAAACATCACCATGCGCAGCAGCAGCCATCCGTGTTTCCAGCGCGAGATGTTCGTTTCGCCATAGGTGCGGGCGCGGTAACGGATTGGCAGGTCAATCATGCGCAGGTTGAGTTTGGCCGCGCCAAACAGCAGGTCGAAATCGCCGAAGGGATCGAAATCGCCGAAGTAGGACCGGTTCTTGGCAATCAGCTCGTACTGCGAGCGAAATAAAACCTTGGTGCCGCAGAGCGTGTCCTTGATCGGTTGCCCCAGAAGCCAGGTGAACGCCATGCTGAAAAACTTGTTGCCGATCATGTTCATGAAGCGCATGGCCTGATTTTCCATCGGGTAAACCAGCCTCACGCCGTTGACAAAATCCGCCGTGCCGGAGCGCGCGGCCTCGTAAAACTTGGGCAGGTCCTCCGGCGGCATGGTGAGGTCCGCGTCGAGGATGAATAAAATGTCTCCCGTGGCCTGCGCGAACGCCTCGCGCACCGCGCCGCCCGTGCCCACGCTTTGCTGGCGCAGGGTTTTTATTTTTCTGTGAGGATACTTGGCGGCGACCCGTTGGATTTCCTCCCAGGTGTTGTCGCGGGAATGGCCCTCGATGAAGATGATTTCGGTTCCAAGACCCAATTCCGGCGTGCGATGAACGGCTGCTTCAATGTTTCCGGCCTCATTGCGCGCAGGGATGACCACCGAGCAGGTAAAGTGTTTTTCCGGTTCCGGATTCGGGCGCGGACGGGCCACGATGAAAATAGCCAGGCAAAGGTGCTTCAGCAGGGGCGCCAAAAATCGGTTGAGCAGCGGTGCCAGCAACGGCGTGTTCATCGGCCACAAAATGCGCGTGTCGGTCTTGATGGTTTCCCAGCCGGCGAGGTGGAGCAGGTTGGTGACATCCAAAAGCGAAAGCCAGTTTTGCAGGAGGGTTGGCGCCTTGGCGCCGATCTTTTCCGCCACAGCAAGGCCGGGCCGCCAAAAGGTGTTGTAGAAGTTGATCACAACGCGCGTGTCCTTGTGGGCGAAGCGCCGAAGGTGCTCAAAAACGCGTTGGACATCCGGCAGGTCGTTGACCAGGTAGGAGAGGATGATGTAGTCGAACTTTTCTTCGATGGTGAATGAATCGGCGTTGGCGACATGAAATTCCAGGTGCGGATGTCGCTTGCGCGCCAGCTCCACCATCGCAGGGCTGAAGTCCACGCCCACGCCCCGTGCCGGCTTCACTGCCGCGAGCAGGTCGCCGATGCCGCAGCCCACTTCAAGGACTTTGGCGTTGGCTGGAACCAGAAACCCGTAGTGACGATTGAGCAGTTGATGATAATAGCGCTGGGTTTCCTTTGGCCGAAAGGGGGCAAGCTTTTCGTAAAACGACTGGCGCTCAATCATGGTTGACAGCCATTGATTGCAAAAAACTCTCCCCAAAAGCGACTTCAATTTTTTCCCGCTCTACCCGCGTGTCATTTCGCGGCGCTTCCTTTGGTAAATGCGCCAATGGATTTGACCCCCGCAGCTTTGCTGGCGTCCATCACCTTGACAATGTGGCCCCAGGGGGCCTCGGCATCGGCGCTGATGGACAGGGCGGTTTCAGGATTTTTTTGAACGGCTTCGGTGATGCGTTCCTGGAGCTTTTCGAACGTCACGGGCTGGGAACCCAAAAACACGGGTCCCGTTTTGGGAATTGTTACCACCAAAGGAGCATTTTCCTTGGCACCCTCCTTGGCCTGGCGCGACTCGGGCAAGGCGAGCTTGATGGCCGGCTGGTTCTTGAAGGTCGTGGTGACCATGAGGAAAATGAGCACCACGATCAGCACATCAATGAGCGAGACGATGATGACCGCGGGCGCCTGGCGGCGTTTCTTGCTGGTGAATTGCATGGCTCAGGCAACGGTGTGGATGAGGCTCTTTCCGGAGTTGTTGGGCTGATCGCGGTAAATCCGCCGCAGGAACTGGTCGCAGAGAGTTTCCATTTCCACGGCCATCGTCTCCACTTTCTTGTTGAAATAACTCCAGGCAATCAGCGCGGGAATGGCGGTCATCAACCCGAGGAGCGTGGCGCGCAAGGCCAGCGCAATGCCATGGGAAACGGCGCTGTTGTCGCCCAGTTCCGCCTGTCCCATGCCGCCAAACAAAATAATCAATCCATAAATCGTCCCGACCAATCCAAGCAAGGGTGCGATGCCGACGACAATTTCCAGGATAACCAATCCGCGCTCCATCCGGGCGACTTCGTGCCGCGCCTTGGTCTGGAGCGAGTCCACATTTTCGCCCTTGGGCCAGTCGGCGTGTTCACCAGCCAGGACCAGCAACCGGCTCAATGGCGAAGGATGCTTCTCGCACACGTGGCGCATGCGGGGCAGGTCTTCCATTCCTGCGAAACGATCCACCGCAGATTCCACTTCAGGCGGAATAATTTTTTTCCAGCGCAGGGCCAGCCCACGCTCAATGATAAAAGTCAGTCCCACGATGGAGGTCAGCAGCAGGAGAACAATGAAAAATACATCCATAATTTGTGTTCAATCAGAGGGTTATTGCGTTGAGTAATGAAAGGTGAATTTGACGTCGCGATGGTCGCTTTTCAGTTCGTTTCTCATTTCCACAGGCCAGCGTGGAAACGGCGCGGGATCCATGATCGCCTTCTGGCAAAGCAGGCTTTGCATTTCGCCCACGGTCTTTTCTATCACTTTGACATCAGAGACCCGCCCGTCGTAGTGCATGCGGAATTCCAGGACCACTTTGCCCGGCGACGTGGCGGCGACCTGATCCAGCAGGGTATACCAACGCTGGCGCACGGCCTCCACAAAGCGCCAGTCGTAATCGCCGACGATTGTGCCGCGCGCTGCGAAGGAGGAGGTCAGATCGTGTTTTCGTACGCCGCCCTCGGCTTTGCTTTTTGCGCCAGGAGAGCCGGCTTGCACTTCATCAAGTTTCAAGGGACGCGGCTTGGCCGAGCGCTCCGCGCCTTTCGTCGTGGTCGATTGATTTTCCGAGGCCACAGATTTTTTATCCTGCGGCTTGGCCAGAGCCAGGTCACCGACCGGCTTGGGCTCAGGTCGGGGCTTGGAGGCCAACTCCGACGCTTTGGAGAGCTCCTCGGCCTGCGAGGGCGTGGGTTCAAGGGGCTTGGCGCGAAGGGGCCGGTTGGGGGTGACTTTGAGAAAGTCCTTTTGCGTTCCCTCGATGCTCGGCGAGTCAGTGTCGGCGGGCTTTGGGTTGGAAGCCACCGTGCTCACGGCGCTGTAGAATTTGGCGTCCTCCGGGGCTTCCTTTGCCGCGAGCGAGGGATCGACCTCCAAAAACACCAGGGGCACCTCGACAGCGCGGGAGCGCTGGTTGGAGGTCATTTGCTGCTCCAATTGGGCCTTTTTTTCCTCGGCGGCGCGCAGGAAATCAAATATGGGAATCCGGCTCCAGAGGTCCACACTCTGCCCCAGCCACCAAAAAGCGTAGATCGACAAATGCGCGGCCAGTGAAAGCGAAAATGCCCGCGCCAGCGGTTGGGCTGCCAGCGCGTATAAGCCATCCTTGATCCTTGCGTTTGCCACGCGCACAAGATGGAGCAGCCCTTTTTCCGGGGCAACTCTTAACCGCCCGTTATCAGGCTGGGTATCGGCTGGTAAAGTCATCTCTTGCCAGCCTCCACTTTGTAATTTGCTTGGACTGCCGGCAGAAACCTTTTTAAAACTATCGGCATGAAAACTTCCTGGAGCCGACGCGATTTTCTGAAAACAGCCACCGCGAGCCTGACCTTTGCCGCGAGCAGTCCGGTTTTATTTGCCCAAAAGGAAAGCCTCTCGAAGCCGCGCCACCTTAAAAAGGCGATCATGCTGTCCACCGTCGGCTACAAGGGCACGACGCTGGAACGCTTTAAGGCCATCAAGGAAGCGGGATTCGCCGGCATCGAACCACTCAGTCACATGCCCGTCGAGGAGGTGCTGGCCGCGCGTGACGAGACTGGGCTGGAGATTCCCAGCGTCTGCGCGGCGACGCACTGGAAGGAAACTTTGACCGATCCCAATCCCGGCACGCGTGAGAGAGGGCTGGAGGGGCTCAAGCAGGCCCTGAACGACGCCAAGGCCTATGGGGCCACATCTGTGTTACTGGTGCCTGGAGTTGTCAACGAGCACGTGTCCTATGCCGACGCATGGACCCGTTCGCAGGCGGAAATCGGCAAGGCCATTCCGCTGGCTGAAAAACTCGGTGTCAAGATTGCCGTGGAAAACGTCTGGAACAACTTCCTGCTGAGTCCGCTGGAGATGGCCCGCTACGTGGATGAATTCAAAAGCCCGATGGTCGGTGTCCACTTCGACATTGGAAACATCCTGCGCTACGGCTGGCCGGAACATTGGATCACTGTCTTGGGAAAACGCATCCTCCAGCTCCATATCAAGGAATTCAGCCGAAAGAAAATGAACGGGGAGGGCCTTGGAAAAGGGTTCCAGGTGGAATACCTCGAAGGAGACAACAACTGGCCGTCCGTCATGAAGG
>CALJZV010000158.1 GCA_937983475.1 uncultured Verrucomicrobiales bacterium | reverse complement strand
AGGCGCTAGAGGATGTGCAAAACCTGACCGCGAAGCTGCTATCCAGCAAGGGCAAGCGCACCGGGACGTCCTTCCACAAGGAACTGGGCCATATCATGTGGGAAAAATGCGGCATGGCGCGCAGCGAAAAGAGCCTGAAGGAGGCTCTGCAACTCATTCCCGCCCTGCGCGAGGAGTTCTGGAAAAATGTCAACGTGACCGGCTCGGAGGGCGAGTTCAACCAGAATCTCGAGCATGCCGGACGCGTCGCGGACTTCTTGGAATTCGGCGAACTGCTTTGCCACGACGCCCTGCATCGCAACGAATCCTGCGGGGGCCATTTCCGCGTGGAATACCAGACCGAGGACGGCGAAGCCAGACGAGACGACGCCAATTACGCCTACGTGGCGGCCTGGGAACACGCCGGCGCGGGCAAGCCGCCGGTTTTGAACAAGGAACCCCTGGCTTACGAAGAAGTGCACATGAGCACGCGGAGCTACAAGTGATGTGTAGTTACGATGCGTTACCTCATCGGATGTCAAAAAAAGCCAACAGCATTATCCCCGTTCAGCAGGTCGAACACCTGATATTCATTGTGCGCGGGCAAAAGGTGATGCTCGACAGCGACCTCGCGGCCTTATACGGCGCGGCAACAAAAGTTCTCAACCAAGCGGTTCGACGCAACAATGAGCGGTTTCCCGAAGACTTCATGTTTCAGCTTTCAAAGGAAGAATGTGGCTGTTTGCTGACGCAAATCGCCGTCTCCGGGGAAGAATCTGCATTGGGAAACCGGTCACAGATTGTGACCGGTTCCCAGAAACATCGCGACCCGCGTTTCCGACCTTATGCCTTCACCGAGCAGGGTATCGCCATGCTTTCCAGCGTTCTCCGGAGTCCTCGCGCAGTCAAGGTGAACATAGAAATCATGCGCGCGTTTGTAAAAATCCGGCAATGGCTTGCCTCCAATGCGGAACTGTCGCAGCGACTGAATGCGCTTGAGCAAAAATATGACGGGCAGTTCAAGTTGGTGTTCGATGCCATTCGCAGCCTAATGCAGGCACCCGCACACACTGAGCCGCGCAAGGAAATCGGGTTTCATTCGGCGAGAAACTCGTCTAAGCCAAAACCTCAAAATAAAATTCAAGCCAGAACCACATTTTAGCCATGAACCTTACGTTAAAAGTTTGGCGGCAGAACAATGCCAGCGATGCTGGCCGTTTTGAAACCTACGAGGCCCGCGACGTCAACCCCGACATGTCGTTCCTGGAGATGCTCGACGTGGTTAATGAGGGCCTGATCATCAAGGGACAGGATCCCATTGCCTTCGACTCCGATTGCCGCGAAGGCATTTGCGGCACCTGCTCCATGGTCATCAACGGCATTGCCCACGGCCAAAAAGCCACGACCGCCTGCCAGTTGCACATGCGCCACTTCAAGGATGGCGACACCATCACTATCGAACCGTGGCGCGCCAAGGCGTTCCCGGTCATCCGCGACCTGGTCACCGACCGCAGCGCCTTCGACCGCATCATCCAGGCTGGCGGTTTTATTTCCGTCAACACCGGCGGCACGCCCGACGCCAATGCGCTGCCCGTGCCCAAGGAGGATTCCGACGAGGCGATGGACGCCGCCCAGTGCATCGGGTGCGGCGCCTGTGTCGCTGCCTGCAAGAACGCCTCAGCCATGCTCTTTGTCTCCGCTAAGGTGTCGCATCTGGCGTTGCTGCCCCAGGGCAAGCCGGAAGCCGAGCGCCGCGTGCTGAAAATGGTGCGCCAAATGGACGCCGAGGGTTTTGGGAACTGCACAGTAACCGGCTCCTGCGAGGCGGTCTGCCCCAAGGAAATCAGCCTCGACTTCATCGCCAGGCTTAACCGCGAATACGGCAAGGCCATTCTGGTCAACCGCGCGGAACGCAAACAGGGCGGCGGGGCGGGCTAAGTTACATTTTCCCACAAGGCAAAGCGCCCCAAAACCGTCCACCCCAATTTAATACGTGTAGGTATTATTGGGTTGCCAAAAAACGCCCGCAGCGGGACATTACCGGGCAGTGAAAGCCCGCTTCCAGATTTGCCTGGCGGTTTGCGCCAGCCTCCTTGCGGCAACCGTTTCGTCCCGGAGCGCGCAGGCTGGGTGGCCGCAGTATCGCGGCAACCCCGAGTTGCGCGGCACCGCGGACACAGTGCTTCCCGAAAAATTAACCCTCCTGTGGACATTTCGCACCGGCGGCGCGGTGAAGGGCTCGCCCGTCATCGCCGGAGATCATGTGTTTATTGGCTCAGGCGACAGCAATGTGTTTGCGATTAATTTTCACGACGGCAAGGAGCGGTGGCGCTTCAAGGCCGACGACGCCATCGAGGCGCCAGCCTTGTTTGTTGATGGCGCGGTGTATGTCGGCGCCTTGGACGGGCATTTTTACTCACTGGAATCCGACACTGGAAAACTGCGCTGGAAATACAAGACCGAGGACAAAATCGCCGGCGCAGCCAATCTCTCCACAAATGCCAATGGGCGGCTGCAAATCCTGGTCGGCAGCCACGACTACCGATTGCACGCTCTCGACGCCGCGACCGGAAAATCAAACTGGGTTTACGAAACCAGCAATTTCATCAACGGCACGCCCGCCGTGAGTGACGGCAAAACCATTTTTGGCGGCTGCGACGGACTGCTTCATGTCATCTCCGTGGCTGACGGCAAAAAACTCAAGGAAATCGAAGCCGGGGCCTATGTGGCCGCCTCAGTCGCGCTGGCTGGCGACAGGGCCTACTTCGGCCATTACGACAACGAGTTTGTCTGCATTGACCTGGACAAAGGAGAAACCGTCTGGACCTTTCGCGACCGGAATTTTCCTTATTTTTCCTCCGCAGCGGTCGCCTCGGACCGGATGGTTTTTGGCGGACGCGACAAGCGTCTGCATTGCGTGGACCGGAAGACCGGCGAACCAATCTGGAACTTCGCCACGCGCGGCAAAGTCGACAGTTCGCCCGTCGTGGCCCGGGACAAGGTAGTCGTCGGCTCCGATGATGGCCGGGTTTATTTAATTGCCCTGAAGGATGGCCGCGAGCTGTGGTCCTATGAGATCGGCCAGGCTGTGGGCAGTTCGCCCGCCGTGGCCGACGGGAGAATCGTCATCGGAAGCGACGACGGAAATGTGTATTGTTTTGGATCAAACAAAATATCGTCAGAGCAAGGAAAGAACCCATGAGCACCACCTCATCACCGGCAAAAACCGTCGCCCCACCGATCCAAAAAGAGACCACGGTGGGCAACTATTTCGTTTCCAACTACCCGCCGTTTTCGTTCTGGAAGCCGGAACTTGGTCCGCA
>CALJZV010000157.1 GCA_937983475.1 uncultured Verrucomicrobiales bacterium | reverse complement strand
GCCGGGGATTGTTCTTGATTCGGAAAGCGTTCAGCCCGTATGGCATGACCATGCGTCAACGTGAGCGGGCCTCGCTGCAACTGATCCTTCTGGCCGTGATGGGCATTCTGTGCGGATGCGCCAGCGAAAAGGCCATCCTCAAACAGGTGCGCACGCCCTACACGGTGATGGATCCGGCCTTCACCCAGTCCATGAGCCATCTGCTGGGCGCGCCAATGGTTGATGGCAACCGCATCCAGACCCTGGTCAACGGCCAGGAGATTTTTCCCGCGATGCTGGAGGCCATCACCAACGCCCAGCACAGCATCACCATGGAGATGTACATCTGGAGCAATGGCGAAATCAGCGAAGTGTTCGTCAAGGCGTTGAGCGAGCGCGCCCGGGCCGGCGTGAAAGTGTGCGTCATTGTCGATGCGCTGGGCAGTTCCAAGCTGCCCAATCGATCCATCAGGGAAATGAAGCGGGCCGGCGTGGTGTTCACCAAATATAACTATCCGCACTGGTGGCGCTTTGTGAAACGCTTCAATCACCGCACGCACCGAAAAATCCTGGTGGTCGATGGCAAAATCGGGTTCGCCGGCGGCGTGTGCATTCACGATCACTGGACCGGCAACGCGGAGGGGAAACCCTTCTGGCGCGACAACCATTACCGGATTGACGGGCCGGTGGTGCCGCAGATGCAGACCGTGTTCATGGACAACTGGATTCGCATGCAAAGCCATGTGCTCCATGGCCCCGAATTTTTTCCCGCTACGGAAAAATCAGGCAACTCGTTGGTGCAATTCTTCGAAAGCGGCCCGCACCAGGGGACGGAGAACGCGCGGCTTAATTACCTCATGGCCATTGCCGCCGCGCGAAAGAACATCCGCATCGCCCACTCGTATTTCATTCCCGATGAGTTGGTTGTGGATGCGCTGGTTGAGGCGCTCCAGCGGGGGGTCCACATCGAGGTGATCGTGCCCGGGCCTATTGACGCGGGCGTGGTCAAGGCGGCGGCGCGTCCCCGGTGGACGAGCTTGATGGATGCGGGCGCGGAGTTTTACGAATCCCAGCAGGCGCTTTACCACTGCAAGCTGCTCATCGTGGACGACCTTTGGGTTTCGGCCGGTTCCTGCAACTTCGACGACCGCTCGCTGCGCATCAATGATGAGGCCAACTTCAACGTGCTTGACCCGGTCTTTGCGGCCGAGCAGATCGCCATTTTTGAAATGGACAAGGCCGTGTCCCGGAAGTTTGCGCCCGAGGAATTGAAGCGGCGGTTTTTTCTCAAGAAAATTTACGACCACTTCTGGGGACTCTTCGCGTTTCAGTTCTGATGAGCCGCCTCATTTTGTTTGAAGACGAGCATTTGCTGGTGGTCAACAAACCCGCGGGCATCAACACGCATGCGCCCAGTCCCTTCGCCGGCGAAGGCATTTATGAATGGCTCAAGAACCGTGAGCCGCGCTGGGCCAGCCTGGCCATCATCCATCGGTTGGACAAGGAAACCTCCGGCGCGCTGGTCTTTGGGAAAACGCCTCTGGCCAACCGTTCGCTCACGGCTCAATTCACCGACCGCGCCGTGAGTAAAATATACTGGCTGGTTACGGATCGCGACGTGCCGCAGGGCAGCTTCACGGTGCGCTCCAGCTTGATTCGCAGCGGCGAAAAATACATCAGCCGCGCGGAGCATCTTCCCGGAGAGCGGGCCGAAACCACCTTTGAGGAAATTAAAACCGCGCCGCCTGAAGTCCGATTGCCCAAGGCAAAGTGGCGGCTTGTGAAGGCGCTGCCGATGACGGGAAGAACGCATCAGATTCGCGCGCAGGCTGCGCAGAGCGGCTTTCCCATCCTGGGCGATCTGCTCTACGGCGGCTCTCCGGCGGAGCGCGTCTTTCTGCACGCCCACTCG
>CALJZV010000156.1 GCA_937983475.1 uncultured Verrucomicrobiales bacterium | reverse complement strand
AGTGGTTGTCACTAGAAAACTCACGGTATCGCCCGCGGCCGCCTGCTGGCTGACGGGCTGTTCCAGAATGCCAAACACGTTGGCAGTCGGTTCCACTTTGAACGCAACCGTGGCGGATCGCGTTGCGCCCTGATTGTCAGTTGCCACCGCCTCAATCGTGTAGCGGCCCACGGCGACATTGGTCCACAAAACCGAATAAGGACTGGACGAGGAGCTGCCCAAAAATGTGCCCACGCCACTGACAAAATATGACACGCTCGCGATGGTGCCGTCCGGATCCGAGGCGCTGGCCGTCAGCTCAACCCTCGCGGGCGCCTGAAAGACATTCTCCGAGGTGGGCGAGAGAATGGTGATGACGGGCGGCAAATTGGACGCGCTTGTGGTCAGGATCAAATCGTCCAGCAACACCCCGGGGAACGTCGCAGCATACTGATTGTCCGAATCAAAACGGACCGAGGCGATGCCCTGCTGTGCAGCCAGGGAGTAAGATTGCGCGGCCACGTCGGCGTAGCTGAAAATGAAGTTTGCCGAAACGGACGCCAGTTCCACGCCCGCCGCGTCAAACGCGCGTGCCGTCCATTTGGGATGCGAAACGCCGGTGGTGCCCGCCTTCAATTTGGGCCGGGTGAACTGGAAGCTCAGCAGGGGCTGCGCGAATTGCAGAGTGAAATTCATCCGATTGGTGGCGCCTGTCTGCGTGAACAGGTTTGGCGCGGAGGCCGCCGCCACGGAACCGCCGGAGTGAAGATTGTTGTGATTCTGCACGACCAACTGGGAGCCGCTGCCCGCAATGGCCGTTATGCCAAAGCCCGCCAGGTATGTGGAAAGCGCCGCGCCGGCTACATTGCCGGACGTCGCGTTCAGGGAGTCGAAATTGACAATCGCGGCATTGCCGCCGCTGGGATTGACCGTGATGTTCACCGCGCCGGACCAGCGGGACGCGCCTTGCGTATCAACCACGCGGGCACGCAACACATGATTGCCCGGCATGACGTTCTGCCAATTGACATTGTAAGGCGCGGCAAAGCTGCTGCCGATGAACACCGGGCCATTATAGAACTCCACCCGCGCCACGCTGCCGGCATGGTTGGTCGCGTCCGCGCGCACCACCAAATCCAGCGGCCCCGAATGCGCCGATCCCTCCAGCGGGCTGGTGATGGACACCTCCAGCGGCGCGGCCACGGCGTTGGCATTGACAATCAGGTTGTCCAGCAGCAACCCGGCGAACGCGCTGACACCGCGCGCGTCAGAGTCAAAGCGAATGGAGGAAATGCCCGACGCGGCGAGCTCAAACACCCTTGGAGGCACATTGGTGAAACTGCGAACGACACCTTCGCCGGCGGACGCCACCTCCACGCCAGAGGCGTTGAACGCGCGGGCCGTCCACCAGGGATGTGTCGCGCCGTTGGCGCCGGCCAGCAACTGCGGCCGGGTGAATTTCACGCTCTGTTGGATGGAGTTGAACACCAGGGTGAACGTGACCGGGCCGTTGACGCCAAACTGGGAAAGAATGTTGTTGGGCGAGGGCGCCGTCACGGCCGTGCCGCCAAAGAGGTTTCGGACATCGGCCGCCTCAATGCGGCTGCCGCGCGTGGTGTTGACGATGGTGATCCCAAAGCCGGCCAGGTAATTGGACAGCGCCGGGCCGCCGATGTTGCGTGACGCCGCGTTCAGCGAATCGAAGTTGATGACATTCACGCCCGCCTGCGGGTTTACAGTAAATGAAACCGGCTGCGAGCTTTTGGCCGCCCCGCCGTCATCGCGCGCCACAGCGCGCACGACGTAGGTGCCTGAGGCCAGGTTGCTCAAGGTGATGAACGCCGACTCAGCAGTGGCCACCGAGGCGAGTTGATTGGCGCCAAGGTAGAACGTGATGTTGGTGACCGTGTTGTCGATGTCCGAGGCGTTCGCCGCCACCGAGACGGTCGCTGGCGCGGTGAACTGCTGCCCCTCCGACGGGGACGCGATGTTTACCGACGGAGGAATGTTGCCAAGAATTGAGGCGATGCTGAAATCATCCAGCAGCGCTGAAGAAAAGGTGGTGAAAAACCGGTCGTCGGATTCGATTCGCACCCACGCGATGTCCGGCCCGTATAGGCGGTATTCCTTTGCCGGCAGGTCCACATACGTGGTGATCTGCTCCTCACCAATGGTGCCGAGTTCCACGCCGGTGGCATCAAAGGCCGTAGCCTTCCAGGCAGGATGACTCACGCCCTTGAGTCCAGCCTGCAAGCCGGCTCTCACGAACCCGAATCCGGCGATCGTGCTGCTGAAGCCTATGGTGTAGGCGGTTTTACCGCGGACTCCGGACTGGGAGAAGAGATTCCTGCCGGAACCGGCCTTGGCCGCATTGCCGCCACCCACGCTGCTCTGGTGGCGCGCAGCCAGCAGGCTGCCGGGCGTTTCATTGGTCAGGCTGACACCAAAGCCAGCCAAATAAGTGAACAAAGATGCGCCGGAAACATTCCCGGTGCCCGTATCCAATGCCTCAAAATCAATGGCGGTGAAACCGTTTTGGTTGACACTCACATAGACCGCCGCCGAGGTGTTGGTCGCGCCGAGGTTGTCGTAGGCAATGGCGGTGAGCGCGTAGCTGCCCGCAGTCCAATTGCTGACCGTCACGCTGTAGGGGGACGCCGTTCCCAGGCCGATCAAAATGCCGTTCCGGTAATACTCAACCTTTTGCACAAAGCCATCGTTGTCGGAAGCCGACGCGGTGAGCGTCAAATTCACCGGCTCGGTGTAGCTGGAACCATTGGCGGGCGAGGTGATGGACACTGTGGGCAGCTCATTGGTCACAACGACGTTGATGGAAAAATCCCGCAGCCCGGTTTGCGGCGTTGCTGAGGCATCGCGCACCTCGACTCGGAATTCATGCAACCCCTGGGCCGTTGGGGCCCCCGAAATAAGCCCGTTGGTTGAGAGACTCAAGCCGGTTGGCAATGTGTTGGAAACGACATTCCAGATGTATGGCGGCTGTCCCCCGGCCGCATTCAGGAAAACGCTGTAGTTTTTGTTCACCTCGGCAAAGGGCAGCGTGGCAGTGGTAATAACCGGTGGCTGCGCTGGCTGAACGGGCTTGAAACGAAGCAGCATCATGTCGCTGCCGCCGGCTCCAAAGCTGCGGATTTCACCAGCCAAATAAAGGTCAACACCGTCGGTGCTCACGCTTGTGGCTTCGTCGTCCGCCGTGCCTCCAAAGAGCGTCGAAGAAATCAACGACCCGGTTTCCGGATTAATTTCGAGAACAATGGCGTCCTTGCCTCCGGCGGTGAACCCGCGCGTGGAGCCAACCGAGTAAATGCGGTTGCCCAGGCCGACCACGGCGTTGAGGATGTCTTCGGAATTGTTCCGGTCGAAGGTGGCTGACCAGATGAGCTGGCCCGATTGATCGCGCTTTTCAATCAGAAAATTGGACGTCGTGGAAACGATGGAGCTGCGCCCCACCAAATAAATGGATCCGCCATAAGCCGTGATTCCATTGAACTGTCCGACGCTGGACTCCATCGACCAAACTTGTTGCCCGGAGGAATTATACTTGCGCACCAATGCGCGCGGCGCTCCTGAGTCGTCGGTTCGGCCGGCAACATAGATCGAACCGTTCAGGATTGTCACGGCGTTGCCGGAGCTGAACGCGTTGCCGCCGGAGTTGCCCGCTGTGGAATCCGTCACCGTCCAGAGGTGCGTGCCGTCAAAGCGGGATTTGCTCAGGAAGAAGCGGTTGGAATTGACCTGGCTGTTCTGCCCCGCGCCCGTCATGTAAATGACGGTTGACCCGGCTTCGTCAACGGTGGCCAGGGCATTGATGGTTTCGCGTCCCCCATACGAATAGGCAGTGGTGGGCGGCACCTGCCTGTCCCACACCGACCCGCCAAATCCGCCACCGACGGGGCCGGGCACGCCAAACTTGACCAGCATGCCCTTGCCGTCCGCGACCCCCAACAAATCCGTGGTGCGGCCAAAACTGTCGCCCGCGACATACACGCCTTCGGGCGACGCGGCCACGCCCGCAAAACGGTCCGGACCGGCCAACCCGGGCCAATTGGTGCGCCATCCGGGCAGCGCTCCCTGAGCCACCGGGCTGGAGTATTGGAGCACCATGCCGTCCACCCCGTTGGAGCCGGTGGTGCCGGAGAGATAAACCGCGCCGTTGGCCACGGCGATTCCGGTGGCGCGCTCGTCGCCCGCGTCGCCGAAGAAATTCTGGCTGATCAGCTTGAGCGGGTCGGCGCACTTGCCCACGGAACCGGCATTGTAGATGGATTGGATTTCCGCGCCGGTCAACGCGCGGTTGTAAAGCGCGATTTCATCCAGGTTGCCCATGAAGGAAACGCAGTCTCCAGAGCCGCCAATCCGGAGCGGGCGGGTGTTTTTCGGGCCCAGCGAGCCATTGGCCGTGCCGCGCAACTGGCCATTGACATACAACCGCATAAAAGTGCCGTCGAAGGTTGCGGCCAAATGCGTCCAGCGGTTCATCTCCAGACTTTGCGCAATCAACACCCGGCTGCCGGTGCCGCCGAAGCTCAGGCCCTCGGCATCATCGAACCACATCTGGTAGTTGTAGGAGCCGCAGCCGTTTTCCCGCTTGCCGACAAGGTGCATTTGTGTCCCGGTGCCGGTCCGGTAGGCCCACAATTCAATGGACATGGGCGAGGCGGAATTAAATCCAAGCGCAGGGGCGTCGGGAATGTCCAGCACGTCATCGATGCCATCGAATCCAAAACCATTGCCCACCCTGCCGGTGCTTCCGGCAACGGCACCGTTCAACAACGAACCCGAATGCTGGCCAAAGCGGTCGCCGCCATCGGCCTCCCCCCGCCACCAACTGATGACGCCCGCCGGCGGTGTCGCGCAGTCGGAACTCACCGTGATGGAGATGGCATTGGTTCCGGTTCCGCCCAGGTCATCCCGAGCCACCGCCATCGCAGTATAATTTCCCGCAGGCACGTTGGTGATCACACGGGAAAAAGGGGCGTTGGTCAGCACTTCCTCGAGTGCGCCATTGACATAAAGCTCAACCGACGTCACCACGCCGTCGGCATCCGAGGCGTCCGCCGAGAAATTCAGCGAGGCCGGAGAGGCAAATACACTGCCGTTGGTCGGGATGGTGATGGTGACTGAAGGCGGAATGTTGGAAACGGTGAGCGTTGCCGTTTGGCTGGACATGCTGCCGGCAGGATTGCTCACGACCACGGAATAATCGCCCTCGTCGGCGATGCCAAGAGAGGACAGGGTCAGGAACGCGCTTTGCGATCCCGAAACATTGAACCCGTCGTTGATGTTCGCCCCGTTCTTGCGCCATTGAAAATCAAAGGGCGGATCCCCGGTGACCGCCACCCAGAAATAGGCCGTTCCGCCGGGCGGTTTCAATTGACTGACAGGTTGAGCCTCAATTCCGGGGGGCACCATCGCGCGCAGCAAGGCGTTGGAGCTGGTGACCGAGCCGCGCGAGTTGGACACGACCACATTGTATTCGCCGTAGTCTCCTGACGTGACTCCGCTGATGAGCAGCGTCGCGGTGTTGGCCCCGGAAAAATTGCCGCCGTCGGCCAGCGGCGTCAGCCCTTTGCGCCATTGGTAGTTCAAAGGGGCCGTGCCACCCGCGATGACGTGAAACATGGCGTTGCCTCCCAGCACTGCGGCCTGCTCGAACGGTTGCCCGTTTATGGCTGGATCGATCACCGTCAAATTACGCTGGGCACTGTTTACCGAGCCTGCCAGGTTGCTGACCCGACAGCGATAGCCCGCGGCGTCAGCGGCCGTAAGATTATAGATCATGAGCATTTCGCTCTGAGCCCCGAAAATGTTGGGACCATCGACTAGGTTGGCACCATTCTTTTGCCATTGATAACTCAAGCCTCCACCCGACGCGGCCACGTTGAAAAAGGCAACCGTTCCTGCGTTGTTGGTTTGGGCCACCGGTTGCATGGTGATGACCGGCTTGACCACCACCAGCAGTTCCGCCGATTGGCTGAGGACGGAGCCGCCCGGGTTGGAGACTTCCACATGATAAAACCCTGATTCATTGGTCGTCACCAGTGTCAGGACCAGATTGGTCGTGTTGGCGCCGGATATTTTGCCGCCATCGGATAACGGTTGGCCGTCCTTGAACCATTGGTAAACCAAGGGACCAGTTCCGCCTGCCCCCACGGTGAAGCTTGCAGTGGTGTTGGTGGCGTTGGTGCGGCTCATCGGGTCTACGATAATGGATGGCGGCGTCAGCACCGTGAGCGTCACCGGTTCGCTCAGGTCATTGTTGGAGCCCGAAACCACTTCGAGGGAATAAGCGCCAGAGTCTTCGGGCTTTAAATTGAAAATCGTCAGCACCGGCGTGCCGGAACCTTGGACAAATACGTTGTCGGCCAGATTAGTGCCGTCCTTTTTCCATTGGTAAAAAACCGTGGGCGTCCCCTCTGCGGCGCCGTGCAGCACCGCTGTCTGGCCGGTGGGAATTGTGCCCGTGGCTCTCAGCCCGTGCTTGATGACCCAGAAATCCTCCGCGCCACGATTGGGAGCAAATTTGGAGGCGCCCGGCTGGGAATCGGAGACGCCTGCGGACAGGAAACCGGTGTCGGTCAGCGCCAAGGCCGTCAGACGGTCGTTCTTGGAGCCGCCATTGTTTTGCATCGTCAGGAAATTGCCATTGGCATTGAGGCGAACGACTGAGAAGTCGCTGTCGGCGAGGCCCGCGTTGGTTTCGCCTCCGAAAAGCACCCCGTCATCGGTGGTTTCCACAAGCGCAAACAACAAATCGGATCCCTGGCCGCCAAAGGTGTCGTCCCAAAGCTTAATGCCGCTGCTGTCGATGCGAACGATCCAGAAATCCTCCTGGCCCAGGTTGCTGCCCAGTTTGTTGGCGTCAGCCGGGGAATCGGAGGAGCCGCCCAGCCAGAATCCGCCGTCGGATTTTCGGGCCACGGCCTGCAATTTATCGCTGCCGCTTCCGCCATAGGTGGCCTGCCAAAGTGGCGTTCCCGTGGCATCGGTTTTAATGACCCAAAAATCGGCCAGGCCCGCGCCGCCCACATTGGCCGCGGTTTTGTTCCCGGAAACCTCCGATGCCGAATGCCCGGCAAGCAAATATCCACCGCCGGACGTTTCCACCAACGCCGTCAG
This sequence comes from uncultured Verrucomicrobiales bacterium, assembly GCA_937983475.1. Classification (GTDB taxonomy): domain Bacteria; phylum Verrucomicrobiota; class Verrucomicrobiia; order Limisphaerales; family JACDHS01; genus CALJZV01. The sequence goes on along the minus strand of CALJZV010000156.1, from coordinate 11,154 downwards.
GATGTCCTCGCCCGTTCCGCCAAAGGATTGCTCCCATAACAGCGTGCCATCGGCATCCAGGCGAACCAGCCAGTAGTCAAATGAACCGGCGTTTGACGACGTCTTGTTCCCGCTTGGTCCGGACAGGGAATAACCCGCAGCAAGGAAGCCGCCATCGTCAGCATTGATGATGGCTGTCAGGAAATCATCCTGATCGCCGCCGATGGAGACATCCCACAGTTTGTTTCCGGCAGAATCTATACGCACCACCCAGAAATCCGCGCCGCCATGGTTGGTGCTGCTTTTGTCGCCGTCCGTTCCAGAGTAGGAATAGCCGCCCAGAATGTAGCCGCCAGACGGCACTTCAACCATGCTGGTCAGCTTGTCGTGCCCGGACCCGCCGTAGTTTTTATCCCAAATCGGATTGCCATTGCCATCGGCAAGAACGGCCCAGAAATCCGCTCCCCCGAAATTTCCCGCAGTCTTGTTGCCGTCGGCGCCGGACAGCGAATAACCACCCAGGAAAAATTTATTGCCGCCCACGTGGCGTGCGACGTTGAGCGCGTCGCTGCTCGAGCCGCCAAGGGTCTGCTCCCACTCCACGGGCGCGGGCTGATTGATGAGGGAAGGTTGCAGGAAAATATGGGGATCTTTGACGACCAGGTTTGCCGTGTCGCTGGAGACACTTCCCACCACATTGGAAATCATCACCGTGTATGCGCCCTCATCCGCATCAAACGCTTTCTGAATTTTCAGCGTGGGCGTGGAAGCGCCGCTCAGGTTGGCGTTGTCAAACAAATCAATTCCGCCCTTTCTCCATTGGTAGAGCAGCGGCTCGGTGCCGGTCGCTTGCACCTCCAGCACAAAGGTGTCACCCGCATTGACCGTGCCCCCGACAGGCTGGGAGAGAATCTGCGCCGGATGCACAAACCGCAGCAGCAAATCAAGCCCGTCCTGGGACTTCTCCAGCAGAAACATGCCGGTGCCCAGGGAGTTCAAAAAATTGGTGGTGATAAGCTCAAACGCCGACGGGTCAAAGGCCGAGATGGATCCGGTCGTGCGGACAATCCGCCAGGTGTAATCCCGCGTATTGTCGAAATCCTCCACCGCGCCCGGGCCGGTTCCGGGGCCGTCCAGGGAGATGATGTTAATTTTGAACTTGTTCCCGGGCGTTGCGTTGATCGTCAGCGAGCCGGAAATATCCAGCAGGTCCCAGCCTGGATTTGTCCCTTCGGTTCCCGATGCCTGATTGATTTCCCATTCATACTCGCCGCCGCCGTTCCAAGTCTCATCCGAAGTGCTCAAGGTTCCGGGACTGGCGCCCGGTGAAATTATTCCATTAACCATCAGCGGCCCCGAAATGCTTCCCGCGCCCGTCAACCGGCCTCCTGTTAATAGATCCACGCCGCCAAAGCCGGTCGCACTGCCACTGATGTTGGCGACACCAAGCGTGCCCCCGCTGACGGTGGTGATGCCGGTGTAGGTGTTAGCCTCGGACAAAATCAGCGCGCCATTGCCTGTCTTTGTCAGCGGCCCGATGCCCGAAATGACACTGGCGCACTGCAATTTTGCCGTGGCAGTGGGAACGTCAAAAATGGCGCCCATGCTCGCTATGGACACCGCGCGGTTGGCGCTCACAAAATTGCCGGTACCAGAGTTGAGGTTTTTTAGGGTGGCTCCCGACACAAGGATGGCATCGGTGCCTGTGCCCAAGGCCGCAGGAGCGTTGAAAGAAAGAATCCCGCCATTGACCGAAACCGGCCCGGTGAAGGTATTATTCCCCGTCAACGACAATTCACCCAGATCCCCCTTGGCAAGGCCGGCTGAGCCGGATAGTTGCACCGTGAATGTCGCCTTTTGTCCATTGGGAACGTAAATATTGGCACTGTTGACCAATTCCAAACTGCCCGTCCCGGCAAACGTCACGTTGCCTTCCTCGATATAAACATCCCCTACCCGGTGCGCCGCGGACACAGTGATGGTGTAATTGCCCGCGGCATCCGAGCCGGCGGAAAAAAACGCGGTGTCGTCGTCCACCCAGCCAACGGTGGCGCTGGCGCCGGCTGAACTGGGGCTCCAGGAGGTTGACCCCCACGTGCCGTTTGGCGATGTGCCGCCAGCTCCAGGAGTGCTGCCGTTTCGGTCCCAATAGGCGAATCCAGCGCCCATCAGGCGCCCGGAACAAATGGCCACCATCGAGACAGCCGAGAGGATAACAAGGAGTTTTCTCATGTTGATGTTGGGTTGTTTCGTGATGCCCAGGAGACCCGTGGGCCGCAGCCTTGTAAGCCGTCAATAATAAAAAAGCGCGGCAATCTCGTGGACAAGAAATGGCAAGCGCAGGGCTTCATTTTTCAGGGGGACAATGTTAAAGGTGCTCAAGGGCTGGTTCTCCACTTAAGCATGAATTGTCATACATTTTTCGGGCTCTTATGACAATGCAAAACTGCCCGGCTTTCGGGTCTCCAATCGCAGGCGTGAAATCTCTGGACGCCCGCCCTGCCCTTCACAACACTTCCGAACCATGAGGATCGCGCTCATCCGCCGCAACTACGCCGCCACCGGGGGCGCGGAACTGTATTTGTCGCGGCTGATTGCAGCGTTGGCGGCTGCCGGGCACGAGCTTCACCTCTTTGCTGAAGCCTGGCCTCAGGCGGACACCCCGGCGCGCCTCCACTTGATTCCCCCCGCCGGCTCGCGGGCCACTCGTCCGCTTCATTTCGCCCAAAGCGTCAGAGATTTGCTCCAGGCCGAATCCTTCGATTGTGTGTTCAGCTTGGAACGCACGCTCAGCCAGGATGTTTATCGCGCCGGAGACGGCGTTCATGCCGCCTGGCTGGAACGCAGAAAGGACTTTGCGCCGTGGTGGAAAAAAACGCTCATTGGCCGGGAAAGTTTTCACCGGAACATGATGGCACTGGAACGTCAGACCTTCAATCCGGCCAACACTCGCCGCATCATCGTCAACTCCGAGATGGTTCGCCGTGAGATTGAGGCTCGCTTTCATTTTCCCCCCGACCGGATTCACCTGGTGCGCAACGGCGTGGAGGTGGCCCGGTTTCAACAGGCCGACCGCGCTGCGGCACGCGCCAGATGGAACCTTCTGGACAATGAGTTCGCGGTTCTGTTTGTCGGCTCGGGCTGGGAGCGCAAGGGTTTGAAATATCTTCTCGACGCGATCCGATTCTTGCCTTCGGAAAAATATAAACTGCTGGTCGCCGGCACCGGCCGCAAGCCGGCAAGAGTGCCGCATAACGTCCGCTTTTTGGGTGCCATGGAGGATGTGGAACAGGTGTATGCCGCCGCGGATCTGTTTGTGTTTTTGCCGATCTATGAGCCGTCCGCCAACGTCTGCATCGAGGCGCTGGCCGCCGGGTTGCCCGTTGTCACCACCGTCAGCAACGGCGCCGCTGAATTGATTGACGACAAAATAAACGGCTCAGTGCTGAGAGACCCGCGCGATGTCCGTGACGTGATTGGAGCCATTGAATACTGGGCAACGCAACGCCGCAGAATCGCAATCAGCCCCGAGACTGTTTCCCTTGAGCACAATGTGGCCGAGACGTTAAAAGTGTTGGAACTGGCCGCACGAGAAAGGAAATCATGAAAATTTCCTTCTGCCTCATCACGCTGAATGAAGAGGAGAATTTGCGTCGGTGCCTGAAAAGTTGCGCCGATCTGGCCGACGAAATTGTGATCGTGGATTCGGGCAGCACCGATGCGACCGAAAGCATCGCCAAAGAATTTGGGGCGCGGTTCATGCATCAGGACTGGCTGGGCTTTGTGGGCCAGAAAAACCGCGCACTGGCTTTGGCGCAACACGAGTGGGTCTTCAGCATTGACGCAGACGAGGAATTATCGGCTGAACTGCGGGAGGAAATCCAACGCGTCAAGCAGTCGCCGCCTACGGAGGACGCCTGCGGCTTCAGCATGCCCCGCTGCGTGTTCTATGAGGGCCGCTGGATCCGTCATGGCGACTGGTATCCGGACCGGTTGGTGCGTTTATTCCGCAAATCCCGGGCGCACTTCGCCGGGGCCAAGGTCCATGAGCGGCTGGAAATTTCCGGAAAAATAGAACCGTTCTCAGGCGAACTGCATCACTACTCCTTCAAGGACGCCGCGGACCATTGGGCGCGCTGCGAAAAATACGCGCGGCTCTGGGCGGAGTCCCGGCACGAAGAAGGCCGCCGCTCAGGCTGGCTTGATCCCTGGCTGCGCGGTGCTTTCCGCTGGCTGCGGTGCTATGTGCTTAAGCGCGGCTTTTTCGACGGACCACAAGGCTGGCGCATCGCCAAATTTTGCGCGAAGGAAGTCTTTTTGAAATACCGGTTGCTGCGAGGCATGCACCGCTGAAACTCGCCCATCCCTGGGTTATTTGTACCAGCAAAGGCCGCGCTGCTGCTTGGAGGCGAAGTTCCAGTTATAGCTGTAGATCAATTCCTTGCCGAACAGCTTGACGAGGATTTTAAGCGTGTTTTTGAAACACCACGCGCGGACTTTTCCGCAGGACGGGGGCCGGTCGTAATACCCGTGCAGGTCGAATTGCCGGTAAAGGAACAAATAGATGTCGGCGAGGTAACCGTTGATCGGCCCATATTTTTTAATGACCCGGTGCATTTCCTCCACCAACCGGTTGCCCCCGGTGGAGGTCTTGTTCTGATCGCTGAAATAGTAATGCGACAACACTTGCGGAGTGGTGATGAGTTGTGCGCCCGATATTTTAAGTTTATTCCACCAATCCCAATCGAAGGCAAAATGGTAGCTCTCGTCAATTTCCCCGGCGGTCTTGTGGAGGCTGGCGCGCCAGAAAGTGCTCGGTTGCTCGATGCCGTTTTGATAGGCAATGCGCTGCCAGAGATGCGGCTGTGGCTCGGTGACAACGCGGGTTCCGTCAGAAAAAATGCGGCCGCAGCCGCCGGTCAGCAGCGTGGCTTGAGGGTTTTTACCAAGGCACTCCGCGACATGATCCAAGGCGCCAGGAGCCAGTTCGTCATCGGCGCACAGCCAGCCGAAAATATCCCCCGTGGCCAGGCGGAATCCCTTGTTGATCGCATTGGCCTGTCCGTGGTCCGGCTCGGAGATGATGCGCGCAAAGTGGCTGGCATATTTTTCCACAAGGCTCATCGTGCCGTCCTTGCTGGCGCCATCAACCAGGATCAGTTCGAGATTCGGATACGACTGTTTTACCACGGACTGAATGGTGCGTTCGATGGTGCAACCGGCGTTGAAGGAGGGGATGATGAGGCTGATTTTGGGGCGGGTCATGGCTTTACCGCCGGATCAACTGCTGGAGATGAGGCCAGCTCGGGGTTCTTCTGGATGACAATGGGCAACGGGTCGGGTGCCGCAGGAATTTTTACAGGTGAAGGGACGGTTCGATTGGCCCTGCTCTCCACGAAATATCCCCATTCCCAAGCCAGCTTGCAGGCCTTCTCGCGGCTTTTTGGAAAATTGGTCAACAGCCTGGCGAGGTATTTTTTGTTGGCTGGCTCAACCTGCTTGCCCAAGGAACGTTCCAGAATCACATAGCTTCTTCCGTAATTGTACAGCAGCCTTAGGAAATAGCGGAAATTCAGACGATTGGGGTCAATGTGATGCCACAGCTTGAGCCGGGGTTGATAGGCGCAGTGGAGATTCAGGCTGAACGCGCCACGCATCATCAGCGAGTCTTCGGCCGACAATAGACCCTTTTTTCCCTTTCGTCCAAGACGGGCCGATTCCTTGAAGCGTTTCAAATTATCCAGATAAAGGTTCAGGACCGGGCGCCTGACGGCCGCTCCTGCGGTGGGAGGCTCCCACCGTCCCCATTCGCTGGCGCAGTTGGAAATCACCTCGTCGCCCAAATCCTTGATGGCCAAATAAGGTAACAAGGGAAGCATCCAGTCGGAGACTGCGAGATCCGGGGCAAGAAGTAATTTCCCGCCAAAACACCCTAAGTGAGGATTGGCTTTGGCGATCTCCACCACGGTCTGAAGGTAATCGTCTGCCAGTTCATTGTCGTCATCCACGAACACAATCCATTCGCCAGTCGTGGAGGCGATCGCCTTTTCTCGCGCAAACACATTACCCAGCCTCGGCTCCGTTAACAGGGTGTAGCTGACACCGGCTTTTTTGAGCGGAAGCAAATCTCCCTCGTCCAACGGGGGCTGAGATTTATTATCAATAATCCAGACGTGAAACTGGTCTCGGGGAAGCGTCTGGCTGGCAAGCGATTGGAGCACCCGGCGAAAGACCGGCCGCCGGGGGCTATGCGTGCAAATACAGACGTCGAGTTTCATTTCAACAAGTCAAGTGCTCGCCTCCCATCAGGACCACCGGTTAGATGCGACCATTGGATTGGTTTTTTTCACGAACACCAAATCCACTTGACCCAAGTCATTTTCATAAGGTCGGCGGAGAAATCCGGCAATATCAAAGACAACAAAATTTCGCCTCGCCATGTAATCCACAACCTCATGCAACAGCGGGCAGCCCGGCATGAATTCAAACAAGGAAACCTCCATGATAAACACCTCAGCCGTGTCAAACAGCCTCTTGCCCCCCTCCAACGCGCGCAACTCATAGCCCTGCACATCCATTTTGACCAACTGGGGCGGCTCGATCTTCTTCTCCGCCAGCAGGGAATCAATGGTGACAATCTTGACCACCTCATCCTGGGGCTGCCGCTCCCGGTTGAAGGACAGCAGCGAGCTGCCGTCCAGGTCGGTGGTGACGTTGATCACCTGCTCGCCGGCCTTGTCGCCTGCGGCGCAGTGCAAATATTTTATGGCTGGTTTTTTTTCCGAAAGCTCCTTCAGGCGAACCTGGTTTGGCTTCAGGGGCTCCAGCAAATAAAAGCGAGCGGCCGGGAAAAAATAAGATGCCAGTTCCGACCAGTATCCCTTGGCGGCGCCGACATCCAGAACCACCTGTGGCGAAAACTTTTTATCAACCAGGTGTTGAAGAAGGGGCTCCATTTGGAATGGAACAGGAACCGGACCCGCCTTGGGTGTGGATTGCACGGTCACCGAAGGCGGCACGTCCTGTTTCTCGACGTGATTCCAGTCGAGTGCTTTGGTGTTTTTGCCCAAGCGCACCCACCAATGGCGCCGGAGCCGCTTCAGTTCTGCATTGTGCAGACGGGTTAACTCGGTTTGCTGCGACAACGCCGCCTCCATGGATTTCAACTGTTGTTCCTGCATTTGTAACTGTTGTTCCTGCGTTTGTAACTGTTGTTCCTGCGTTTGTAACTGCTGTTCAACACTCTGAATTCGACTGCGCTCGGCCGTAAGGGCAGCCTCGGCTCGTTCGGCCCAGGCGCGATTTTCAACAAACAACGCCGCTTGTTTTTTGTAATTATCCAGTTCCGCAAGCTCCTGAACCCGATGACACGCCTTGCCGCGCTGAATAATATCCCGGGCTATTTTAATTCGTTCTGGCGACGCGCTTTTCAGGCGCGCATTGACACCTTTGGCATCCAATGCGGCAAACAGATTTTTATACCAGATTTCACCCCGATACTGAAATGGAGTCAATTGAAGCGATTCTTCGTCAAACTGAAACAACAACCCGCTCGCTGCAGATTGGCTTCAGTAAATTCAACCATGAGCAAAGGCAGGCGCTTATCCATTATCGCGCCTGCTCCGCCGTTCAACACCTCCAACTCGGCACCCTCTGTGTCAATTTTTGCAAAATTCACTGAGGTTAGAGCGGCTTGATCAAGAATTTGTCCAAGAGTCAATGCTTTTACTTGAAATTTCCTCTTGTCGTGTTCCTTCCCAATGTGGCCATAGGCCGCTTTTCCAGTGCATTCAGCGGTGAACTCCAATTGGGTGGTCTCCTTCCAACATGCCGCTTCAACAATTGAAAAGTTGGCGGCGCAGTGAGTTTTAAGATTTTGCCGCAGGATGGTAACCTTGCGCGGATTGGGCTCAACGGATACTATGGTTCCGCACTGTTGTGTTGCATGGCTGGCTAATACCGAAAAAAGGCCGAAGTGAGCACCGCAATCGAGGAAGGAATCTCCTTCCCTGAAAAACAACCAATAGAAAGCCTGCTCCCCTGACTCGAAATGGCCCTCACGAAGAAACGCTGCAACAGCGTCGCCCGGCTCATGCAGGAACCAACCAAGGTGAGGTACAAAAACTTCGTCCAGCATTATAGCCAGTCACCTCCAGCCATTCGCCAAATTTATCTTCCAAAACTCGAATTTGTTCTGATGTGAGTTGTTTTTTCCAAGAACCACTCTCGCCGGAGTTAATATGGTTGTAATGAAGCAGGCTGTGCGGGTCATACAGATGCCCCTTTTCTTTATGAGCGATCGCAATTTTTTTGATCCGTTCCACTTGCTTCTCTAATGAAAACAAGCTGGCAATATCTTCGGCTTCTTTAAGGCTTACGTTCAAGCCGACATGCGCCGCGAGCCTTAACACCTCGTTTGGCAAATCATCAATCATCCTCTCATAACGGGAAACCATGATATTGGGCAATCGGGTCCAAAGACGATAATCGGCGATCGCTTGGTCCAGCCATTTCTTTTCGATCAACTCTTCAAAAGGCATTTCAAATTTTTTAATAGCTGAAACGGCGACATCCCGGATATCGCGAAAGGAATAAACCCCCTTCGCTTGCCTCGCCTCAAAGAGCTTTTGAATTTCCTCGGTGCAAATGTGGGCTTTGAACACCTTGAGTGCTTGTTCCTCCCGATAGCTGGTTAGCAGCCGACCAAATTCGTTTTCTGGAACATATTCAATTCGGCGACCCGCTCTGCAATTCTCCACCAATTCAGAGACAATCTGATATTGCAAAGTGGATCCGGATCGAATCATGCCGCAACAAAAAATCCACATAACATGCTTTTATCTCAAGGATTGGATTTTTAAGACAAGCGTCTTCTTCACCCACCACTTAAATCTCCAATCACTCGCCAACTGGCAATTCGATGAGTGTTCGTCGATCAAACTCAAATGCGAAATCTGCGCGGTAGATGCTTTGCAACCGATCCGTGACTTTGCATAATCACTTCTTTGTATGTCTGAAGGAAAACCACTGTTTGTACATGTTCACGTGCCGAAAACAGCCGGCACCTCTCTTAATCTCATCCTGCAAGCCTGGTTCAAAGAGCAGCATTTGAATCTTTACCAAAATGATCCGGCGCATGTTTACTCGGACGCTGAACTGGAAGCATTGGTTGCTCAACACCCAAACGTGGTGTCGATAGCCTCTCATTCGATCAGAAGTTTCAATCCCGTCATTGCCGGTCGCCCCGTTCTTTACTACTGCATTTTGAGGGATCCCGTTGAGCGGTTTATCTCCACTTTCACTTTTGTCAAAAAGAACTTTCCCTGGCTTTCACCAGAACATCGTAAAAATTTCCCTCCAAATGCTGATCATATGCCGCTCAAGGAACTGGTTCGAGAACGGTTGGGCAAAGAGGCAAAACAAGTTTTAAAGGGAAGCTGGCTTAACCGTTTTTTTGCCGCGCGAGCCTATCGCAGTCAAAAAGACTACTTGGCCGCTCGGCAAGCATGGCCTCAAGACATGGATGATCATGAGTGTTTTCAGGCGGTTGCGTTGCCCTTGTCCATGTTAATTTTAGATTCGTTTGCCCTAGTCATGCTCACCGAGCAGTTTGAAGAGAGCGTCGAGGCGCTGCGCCGCCTGATTTGCTCAGTAGGCATTGAAGTCCCTCAGATTCCCGTTCCGGAAGCCAATACCTCAAGAGAGTTACGAGAAGATACAAGCTGGATTTGCCAGAAGGACGAACTCGGAAAAATCATTTTGGACATGCTTAAGAACGACAGGCTGCTATACGATTACGGAAAGGAATGTTTTAAAAGGAAAACCCATCTGCTGGCTAGAACTTCTGCTCCCGTTGATAGGCCGGAAGCGGTTCAAATGACTGAATGCAAATCCTGAAAATAATTACATTTTGAAGCAAATGCTCATCTCAATTCACATTCCCAAGACTGGCGGAACAACATTTCAAACACTGTTGGAAAACGCCTTTGGTTCAGGGTGTTTTTTTGATTATGCAGCCAATCCTACAAAAAAAGGTTATTTCAGAGATGTTTGTGATGCGTATTTGTTTCGATTTTCCAAAAGCCAACCTCCTTCTTCAACCCGCTGCATTCACGGCCATTTTTTTGCCCTCAAATACACGCATGTACGTGAGGCTCAATTTGCAACTTGGGTTCGAAACCCTTTGCAGTTGGTTCCGTCACTTTATTTTTTTTGGAAGCGCCATCCTGAAGTAGCTGATCGTCACCCCCTTTGCAAACGAATGCATCAGGACAATATGACACTCGAAGAATTTGCCGCATTGCCACACCTCTGGAACATTCAAACCAAGTTTTTAACAGGTGTTTCGATCCGCCGGCTTCATTTCGTTGGCTTGACTGAGGAATATGAAAAAGGGGTTCATCTTTTTAAAAAAACCTTCACCCTGTCCGACCGTGTTTATTTCGCCACAATGAATTCTAATCCAGAAAAGCGCTCTGAATATCAACTCTCTTCAAAGCTGAAATCTGATTTAAGCCGGTGGAACAGCAAAGACATGTCCCTTTATGAAAAAGGTCGGCTTCGGTTCGTGGAGCTTTGTAGGAAATACAACGTATAATTAACCAAATGACTGTTCAGGATCCTTCCATGAATAACACGGAATACGAATTTGACGCCGCTCACTACAGGGAAATCAACCAAGTTCGCGAGTGCTGGCTCAATCAAATCCTTCCTCTGTTTCCCTTTCGCAATCAACTTGTAACAGCGCTAGATTTGGGGTGTGGAGCGGGGCATTTTTCTAAAGCGTTATCGGATCACGGTTTTTCAGTCACGGCTATGGACTTACAAGAAAGCAACTTGGAGGTCTGTCGACAGCGTTATCCCCAAGTAAAATTTTCGCGAATTGATTTGGACTCAGAGGCGCCTCATGGGATGTATGATTTGGTTTTAATGTTCGGTATTTTGTATCACCTGCAATCTCCTTTGCAAACATTGCTTCGAATCGGAAAAGTTATCGGAAGGGTTGGAATTATAGAAACCCGGGTGGCATCAGGGCATCAAATGGCTTGTTACTTATTCAATGAAAAAATCGGCCCCGCCCACAATCTGGCTCGTGTAACTGCGGTGCCAACCTACCCTGCGCTGGTCAGCATGATTAAACACGCCGGATTCGACCATATTTACAGGCCAGTGTTC
>CALJZV010000155.1 GCA_937983475.1 uncultured Verrucomicrobiales bacterium | reverse complement strand
GAAACGGATGAGATGAATTTCGCCGGAAACAAATTTTACAAGCCGTTCCTGGTTGCTCTGTGCCTCGTCCTGCTGCTGGGCGTCTCACAGGTGCAGCGGTGGCTCAACCGCGACCGCGAAGCGCTGGGGCTCACGCGGATGGACCCGCTGGAAAACGCCCCGCCGGTGCTGGCGTTCACCACGGTGGCCCTGGGAGGATTTCGCGGCCTGATTGCCAACGCGCTTTGGATTCGGATGAACGAGCTCCAGGAGAACGACCGTTATTTCGAAATGGTTCAACTGGCCGAGTGGATCAGCAAGCTCGAGCCTCGCTTGGTGCATGTCTGGCTGGTTCAGGGCTGGAACATGGCCTACAACATCTCGGTCAAGTTCAACTCCGCCGAGGACCGCTGGCGTTGGGTGCAGCGCGGCATCGAGCTGCTTCGTGATGATGGTCTGCGCTACAATCCCGACGAAACCCTCATCTATCGCGAGCTTTCCTGGTTCTTTCAGCACAAGATGGGACACAACCTCGACGACGCCCACCTTTACTACAAGCAGGCGTGGTTCGACGAAATGAACCCCATCCTCGGCAAGAAGCCCAACTACGACGAGTTGCTCAATCCGCAGACCGACGAGGCGCGGGAAAAGGTCCGGCTGCTTCGAGAAAAATATAAGCTCGACCCGCAGGTGATGAAGGAAGTGGATGAAAAATACGGCCCGCTGGAATGGCGCCTGCCCGACGCCCATGCCGTTTACTGGGCCGAGCTGGGCCGCCGCAAGGGCAAGCCGGAGGATCAGAACACCCTGCTCCGCTCCATCTACCAGACCATGCAGCAGTCCTTCAGGCGCGGCGCGATTTACGAAAATCTCGACGGCACCTTCTCCCTCGGGCCGAACCTGGAGAACATCGCCAACGTCAACAAGGCCTACGAGGACCCGACGATGGCCAAGGCCGACGATCCCACGCTGCAAAACCAGCCCAAGGTCGGCCACAAGAATTTTCTGCGCGACGCCGTTTATTTTCTCTACCTCTACAACCGCCATACCGAGGCGCGGAAGTGGTTTGATTATCTCAAAGAGAAATATCCCACCGCCATCGAGGATTACGCTCTGCAACGCCAGCCGCCCGTGAAGGTCGAGGGCCCGGTGAGCCTGGAGGAATACGCCATCCTGCGCGTCACCGAGGACGTCGGCGAAACCGACATGGACCGCATCACCGCGATTGTCGGCGGCATGTTGCAGCAGTCGTTCCTCGAGCTGCTGCGCGACGAGGATGACCGGGCGGTGAATTACGAGCGTTTGGCGCGGCAAATCTGGAATCGTTACCAGAAGGAAATTGAAGGCGTGGAAAAGCGCGTCGGCTTGCGTCCTTATGGCGAAATAAAACAAAAGATTCTCGACCTGCTGCTCGCCCCCGAAAAGGGCCTGCCTCCGGACCTGGCCGCGCGCCTGCGAACCAAGCTGGGTTTGCCCGCAGCCAGTGCCGCGACGGTTGATCCCACAACAAAATCCCCGAATTAAAAAATGATCGCAGCTTGGGCAAACTTCCTGCTGTCAGGCGGTTGTGTTCCAACTTTTGCATTTGAGGTGAGCCATGTTTATTGAAGTCACAGGAAATCTTGTTCGCGACAATGAGTTGAAGGAAGGCCGTTTCCTCATCAACTCCTCGCTGGCCTCTCAATCCAGCATAAAACAATTTTTCATTGCCAAAGCGAGACCGCCATCATGCGGTACGTCAATTCTCATGAATTTCTAAAATTGTATTTTCTACTGTGCCGGACGCCCACTCGGACAATCGCCCAGAATCAAATACCAGACCGGGATAAGCAACTCCTTCACACGCGACATACTCCACACTTTGAAGCGGAATTTCAACCTTGCCCGAATTCAGTGGAATTGTCACAAGCATGTTGGGTTTAACAGTTGCGTGCGATTCAACAAATTTGCCAGCGATGACGAGGACTCCACGTGCTTCGAACCGGAAAGCTTGCTTAACTTTGAAATATATAGACATGTGGGCAACGCCTGTTTAATTGCAAAAACATAACTGTAATTTTGAGTTGTGAAACACTTTATTACATTCGGCTTAGTATACTTGGTAAGTGGGACATTTAGGAAGTGGCCCGAATATATCGATTAAAATAGGCAAAGTTTTTGCTGTCAGGCGGTTGTGTTCCAACTTTTGCATTTGAGGTGAGCCATGTTTATTG
>CALJZV010000154.1 GCA_937983475.1 uncultured Verrucomicrobiales bacterium | reverse complement strand
AAACGCACAGAAAATTGGGGTCCGACTGGCCACGCAGCAGGCGGTTGAGGTCATGCACCGAGGAGACGTTCTGAATGTGCCTGGCGTAAAAGTCGCACAGCGCCTGGTCCACGTCAGCGAAGTCGTAACGGCGGACGCGCGTCTGCCAGTTTTCGATCTTCTCGCGGATGGCGCGGTTGTGCGCCAGGAAACGGTATTGAGGCGGCAGTTCGGGCTTCCTGTCCGGCGCCGAAGTCAAAACTCGCGTCTCATCCCGGTCGGCGTCCTCATCCGCCACATTTTTCCGATGGCCGGGAATGGCGATGGCTTCCTCCACCAGCGCGGCGCGGATGAAAATACCCGTGGCCTCCGCCGGGTTGATGTTCCCGAAATCGACCTTGCGGCGCTGCACCTCCAGCCCGTGCAGCGTGATGATTTCCTCCACAAGCACGCGCCCGGCGCCGGCGCTCCAGCGAGGATTCTGGTGCGTCACTTTGCAGCAATGCGGCGCCAGTTGATAAATCCACTGCGGATCAATCCCGGCAACGGTCCGCGCGAAAAGCTGGGACGTCTCCACGATTTCGCCCGCCACGATCCATTCGGGCTGGCTGGAGCGCGGCTTGGGCGGCGGCTTGGCGTTCTTGAGAAGCGCGGTTTTTTTGGGCGGCTCGCCGCGCTCGAACAAAGCCGAACCGGGGAACATCGTGACCAAGCGACTGCCGGAGGCCTTGTAACTGTTGCGTTCCTCCCGGCGCGCGACGTGGCCCACCAACCCGGCAAGGATCGAGCGGTGAATGGCGTCGTACACCGCGTTGCTTTCATTTATCCGCAAGGTGCCCAGGTCCTCCAGGGCGTCGCTCAGTTGCGCGTGAAGATCCTGCCACTCGCGCATGCGGAGGTAGGACAGGAAATGCTGTTTGCAGAATTTGCGCCGCTGGTTCTGCGTGCGGAGTTTTTCCCACTGGTCATGAACCGCGTTCCAGATGTTCAGCAGCGTGAGGAAATCGGACTGCGGATCGCTGAACTGCCTGTGGGCGGCCTGCGCGGCGGATTTCTGCTCCAGCGGCAGCTCGCGCGGGTCCTGGATGCTCAGCCCGGCGGCGATGATGAGCAATTCGCTGGTGGCATGCTCCCGCTGCGATTGGAGCAGCATGCGCCCGAGCGTCGGGTCAATCGGCAACCGGGCGAGGTCCTGGCCAAGCGCCGTGAGTTCGCGCCGCTCGTCGAGCGCGCCCAGTTCCTGCAACAGCGCGTAGCCATTGGCGATGGCGGCGGGCGTGGGCGGCTGCACAAACGGGAAGGTTTCAATTTCCCCAAGGCGAAAGGCCTTCATGCGCAGAATGACTTCAGCGAGGTTGGCCCGCTGGATTTCCGGCTGCGTGAACGCGGGCCGCTCGTTGAAGTTTTCCTCCGAGTAAAGCCGGATGCAGACGCCGTCCTGAACACGCCCGGCGCGGCCTTTGCGCTGGTTGGCGCTGCTTTGCGACACCGGCTCGACCGGCAGCCGCCGGGTGCGGGTGCGCGGGTTGTAACGGCTGATGCGCGCCAGTCCCGCGTCAATCACGTAGCGGATGCCAGGAATGGTCAGCGACGTTTCGGCGATGTTCGTGGCAATGACTATTTTGCGGCGGAAAGAAGGGGCAAAGACGCGTTGCTGGTCTCCGGCGCTGAGACGGCCAAAGAGCGGCACCACTTCAACCTCGCCTCCGAAGCGGCCCTCAAGCTGATCGCTGGTTTCGCGAATGTCGCGCTCGCCCGGCATAAAGATCAGAACATCGCCGAAACTGGTTTCAAAAAGGATCCTTTCAGCCGATTGAACGGCGGCGTCCACATAACTGATGTCCCCGCGTTCCTCCGACGCGGCATCGAGCGGCTGGTAAATCACTTCGACGGGATAAACGCGGCCCGACACTTCGATGATCGGGGCGTTGTTGAAGTGCCGGGAAAAGGCTTCGGTGTCAATGGTGGCCGAGGTGACAATCAGTTTCAGGTCCTTGCGCCGCGCCAGCAGGCCCTTGAGATAACCGAGCAGGAAATCAATGTTCAGGCTGCGCTCGTGCGCCTCGTCAATGATGAGCGCGTTGTATTCGGAAAGATCCGGGTCGTTCTGCGTCTCGGCCAGCAGGATACCATCGGTCATCAGCTTGATGTAGGTGTGCTGGCTGGACCGGTCGTCGAACCGGATTTTGCATCCCACCTCGCGGCCCCATGAGACGCTTAATTCCTCGGCAATGCGTTTGGAAATGGAGAGCGCGGCGACGCGGCGGGGCTGGGTGCAGCCAATCTTCGCGGCAATGCCCAGGCCGGCCTCCAGGCACATCTTGGGAATCTGCGTCGTCTTGCCCGAGCCGGTTTCACCCGCGATGATCACCACCTGGTTGTCGCGAATGGCCGCGACAATTTCCTCATGGCGCGCGGTGATGGGCAGCTCCGTGGGGTAATTGACAGAAGGCACATTCAACGCGCGCTGGTCCCGCAGCGCCACCGAGGCGCGGGCCTCGGCCAGCAGGCGATTCAACACCGCGTCGTGTTTGTCGGGATGCAACCGGTCGCGCAACAGGCGAACCGTGCGCGAGCCCAGCCGCACCCAGTCGTGCAGCATGCAGCGGGGCAACAGCGCTTTCAGTTCGTCAATCCGGGCATCGGCCATACAAAGCCGGAAAGCATAACCCGTGAAGGGGTCCGTGGAAAACAGGCATTTTGGAAAGCCCCTGGAAACGGGTGTGATTATTTCCGGGTGAGACGATCCGATCGCCACCTCTCCCCGGCCCTCTCCTCCATTTTTTATGGAGGAGAGGGTGGC
>CALJZV010000153.1 GCA_937983475.1 uncultured Verrucomicrobiales bacterium | reverse complement strand
TTTAACAGCCATGCCTTCAGCAGCCTCACCACCGAAGACTTCCTGACGTTTTTAGACGAACACCTGCTCGAGGGCCGCGAGCACATTTTCAGCCGCGTGAAGGCGCGTGAGTGGGTGTATGGCAGCAGCCTGCCGGCCGATGCCGTGTATCCCACATCCGACGTCTTAAACCAGGAGGATGCCCTGCGCACCGACTGGCTGGCCGGGCGCATCGCCCAAGACAGCGAGGTGCGCTCGTGCTACCTGGTGTCCGGCGGCTACGACCTGTTGGTGATGGTCGAGGGTGCCACCCTGCGCGAGGTGGCCACGTTCGTCTCCGAGAAGCTGGCGACCATCCAGGGCGTCATCTCCACGGCCACGCATTTCATGCTCAAGACCTACAAGGAGCAGGGCGTGCTGATGACCCGCGAACAAAACGACGAGCGGCTGCCGATCGCCCCCTGAGAATTCGTTGAATTGCTTATAGCTGTCCCATCGCCTTGTCCAACGCGGCGTAAAGCTGCTTCATCGTCGCTTCGGTTTCGTCGCCCATGTTGGAGATGCGGAAGGTTGTCCCCTTTATTTTCCCGTAACCGCCATCAATCAAATAGCCCTGATCCTTCACGAGCTTCTGGAATTTCGCGACGTCAATGGCACGTCCACCGGGCTTGGCGCCGTTATTGACGCAGGTCAGCGTGACCGATTCGTAGTCTTTTTCCGGGAATAAATTAAACCCGTGGCCAGCGGCCCAGTCGCGGGTCATTTGCGCCAGCTTCTGGTGCCGGGCGAAACGGGCGTCCAGTCCCTCCCCAAAAATGTCATCAAGCTTTGAGCCGAGCGCGTAAACGTGACCGATGCTCGGTGTGCTGGGGGTCATACTCTGCTCGGCGTTCTTCTGGAATTCAACAAAGTCAAAATAGTAACCGCGGTCCTTTATCGTCGCGGCCTTGGCCAGCGCTGCGGGAGAGCAGGCGAACACCGTTAGTCCCGGTGGCAGGGCGAAGGCTTTTTGCGTGCCGGCTAAAAGCACGTCAATACCCAGCGCGTCGAACTCGATTTTCACGCCTGTCATGGAGCTGACGGCGTCCACGATGAACATGACATCGGGATACTTTTTCTTGAGCGCGGCGATCTCGGCCAGCGGGCTCATCACGCCGGTGGAAGTTTCGTTGTGAATCAGCGTCAGCGCGTCGAACTGGCCAGTGGCCAGCTTCTTGTCCACGTCCTCGGCGCGGATGGGGGAGCCCCACGGCACCTGCAAAGCCTCGGCCTCTTTGCCGCATTTTTTGGACACATCCAGCCATTTGTCGGAGAACGCTCCGCACATGCAGTTGAGAACCTTCTTGGAAACCAGATTCCGAATGGCGCCCTCCATCACGCCCCAGGCGGAGGAGGTGCTGAGATACACCAATTGCTTGGTGTAGAGCAGTTGCTGTAGCTGGGGCTGGATCTTGGCATACAGGTCCTTGAAGCCCTGCCCGCGATGGCCGACCATCGGCGAACAAAAGGCCTTGAAGGTTTTCTCGCTGACTTCAACCGGACCGGGAATGTGCAATTTGACGTGTGGCATAAAAAATCAGGGCGTTACGTTTTCAAAAGCAGCCAGTGAAGGCAAGAGGCGTTTTTGGCCCCTTGCAGTTCAACCGTAATGAGTTTTGGCAATGACCGTGAGAGGTCAATATTTCCGGGTGGGCAGTGCGGCCTTGGCGTTGGTTTCGTCAAACAATTCGTCGCGCATGATCATTTTCTTCGGGACCTCCTCGCCATTCTTGATGGAGTCGAGCATGTCGAAGAGTGTTGGCCCGAGCAGCGGAGTGCATTCGACGCTGCAGTTGAGCTTGCCCTCGGCAATGGCCTCCAGCGCGGCGCGGACACCGTCAATGGAAACAAGCACAATGTCGGTGCCGGGCTTGAGGCCTGCTTCCTCGATGGCCTGAATGGCGCCCAGCGCCATGTCGTCGTTGTGCGCGTAAACCGCCTGAATGTTTTTGGCGTCGGCCTTGAGGAAGGCTTCCATGACTTCCTTGCCCTTGGCGCGAGTGAAGTCGCCGCTCTGGGATTTGATGATTTTCATTCCAGGATATTTTGCCAACACCTCCTCGAAGCCTTTCTTACGGTCGATTGCGGGAGCGGCGCCGGGCGTGCCCTGTAGCTCGACAATGTTGGCCTTGCCGTTCATTTTTCGGGCCAGCCACTCGGCGGCCATCCGCCCCTCCTCGACGAAGTCTGAGGCAATGAGGGTGGTGTAGAGCGAGTCATCGGAAACCTTGACGCCCCGGTCCACTAGAATGACCGGGATGTTGGCCTGCTTGATTTCGCGCAGCACGGGTTCCCAGCCGGTTTCAACCACAGGCGCGAGGATGATGAGATTGACGCCCTGCTGCATGAAGGTGCGCAGCGCCTTGATTTGGTTCTCCTGCTTTTGCTGGGCGTCGGAGAAGCGTAAATCAAATCCGCGGGCCTTGGCTTCGTCGCGTATGGACTGCGTCTCGGCGCGGCGCCAATCGCTCTCGGCACCCAACTGCGAGAAACCGATGACAAACTTCCCGGATGAGGCGGGGGCCTCATCGGCGCTGTCCTTCGGGGTGTCGTTGGCCGGGGCGGGTGAGGAGTCGGGCTTTTGGCCGCAGGAAAATAAAAAGGTGGATGCCAGTAGCAGCAGGCTCAATGGAAGCGATTTCATGCGCGCATTCTGAGGAAAATAAAAGGCCAGTCAAAACCGAATTTTTTCAAGGGGCGGTATGCGTGGCGACCGGGGCGGTCGAGGAGGGAGCTTCCGTTGTTTGGCGGCTTTTTCGCGCGCCCTCGGCAGCCCGTTGGTGATGCGCGGCGGCGTGGCTTTGCAACTGCTGCTGGTGGTGGTGATGCTGCGCTTGCTGGGCGGCCTTTTGGTGATGATGCCCCGCCGAGTGACTCTGCTGGAGGTTGTTGTGGTGCACCTGTTGGGCGGCGCGCCGGGCGTGGTGAGCGGCGGCGGCTTTTTGTTGCAGTTGGTGATGGTGGGCCTGCTGGGCTGCCTGACGCGCCCGGTGATGGGCCGCGTGTTGCTGTTGCTGATGATGGTGATGGCTCTGGGCGGCGGCGCGATGATTCTTGTGATGATTGTGGTGCGCCTGGTTGTTGCTGGCCGCGCTGCCTGCGGGCGCGGCCAATGGAAGCAACAATTGAAGGGAAATCACCGCGATGAGCGGTTGCCAGAGATGGGTTTTAAAGTGCATAGGCGAAGGCGCGTTAGTGTTCATGTGATGGAAGTCAGTATTCTCCCAATGGTCCCCGGGCGCAACCTCATTGGCGATGGAGGATTTTCCAAAGGCAGTTTCCTTTAGGTTGGTTCGCGGCATTTTGCACTACTCCTGTTCGGGGAAGCTCCCACTGTCGAATGCGTTAAGAGCGGATAGTCGCACGAACCGGTTCAGGTAGAGTCTCTTTTAGCAGGAAGTCCCATGAACACCATCAACGAGCGAACCGTCAACGAAGTCACCGCCATCGAGGTCAGCCCCCGTTACACGGTGGCCATTCGGTTGCGCGTGATTGGCCAGGCTGTGGTGGTGGAAAAGTGCATTTCGGAAGGCCCGATTTTTTTGATGGAGGGTGGGCGGATGAAGGTCCATTCCCAAGTGGTCAAAAAAATTGTTCACGGCTTGGGGGAGGGTGTCAAAAATGTTTCCCTGGTTGTGAATATGCCCTCGGAGGTAAGTTTTTTGCAGCAGACCTCCATAGGCACCGAATCGTCGCTTCGTTCTGAGATCCACCAGGCCGCGCAGTTATCTCACAAAATAGACCTCACAAAGTATCATTGGACGGTGACGCCCTTGGCCAAGGATCTGGATAACAAGCACCGGTTGAAGGAGGCGTTTTCCAACAAAACCAGCATGCTGGTGAGCGGGGCGCGCCGGGAGCATGTGGAGGCATTGCGCGCGGCATTCCGGAAGGAAAAATGCGCCGTGGAACAGACGTTGTTTCCGCCCGTCTGTTTGGAGAAGGCCTTTGATTTCTTTTCGGGAAACATGCTTGAGAATGAGACTGTCGTGCTTTGTCAATCTACAGAAAGCTGCTTCTCACTGACCCTGCTGAAGAAAAACCGCATCTTGGAACACCATATTTACCCGGGGGATGCAGCCGGGCTCCAAACCGCCCAGGTGCTTGATGCGATTGGCACCCTCCAGCAGCGCTGCAAATCCGCCATCCGGTGCGTGTTTGTCTCCGGTGAAACGGACCTGAGCGAACGGATTAGCAGCGGTCTCAAAGCGGGCGGATGCTACGCGAGAACCTGGAATGCCATCCGAAAACTCTCGGCCGCGCCCGAGTTGAAACAATCTGGTAATTATCCGGAGGAATCCTATTTGTTCAACGCAGCGGCTGGCGCCGCCATGCTCGTGCTCGAGGGGCAGGCGCGAGCGGACGAGGAAGCCGCCGAAACGGCTTTGGATGAGGGGATTATTGCTCAAAAATGGGTCCAGCTGTCGGCTGCGGCGGCTTGCCTCCTGGGCATGCTTTCGGGCGGACTTTTCTTTTTCAATGAGCGCCTCGGGCAGGAAATCAAGGCCAGCGAAGGCAAACTGAAGAAGGCGCAGCAGACCGTTTCAGTCCGGGAAGTGCCCTTGGAATCTACAAAAAAACGGATTCGTGAACTGGAATGGTTCCGGGAATCCCGCCGAAACTGGCCGCAAATCGCCGTGGACCTGATAGAGAGTAATCCCTGGGGTTTGGAGATCGTTCAGGTGAAGGCTACCGATGGGCTGATGCTGGACGACTTGAATCCATTTGACTCGGCGACGACAGGCGCACTGAAACGCAAGAACACAGGATCCTTGCTCATAGAGGCCCGGAACCACGGAGGCCTCTCCTCCTTGGAGGCATTGAGAGATACTCTGCGCGAAAACCCTCGTGTCTGGCCCATTTTAAACCGCAAAAACCCTTTTCGTTTCCTTAACAACATTGAGGCGTCGTCCGGACAGCCTGAGGCCGCTGCTGCGGCCTTGGTGACGGTTGAATGCCTTCTGGAGGAGAGATTGTTTTA
>CALJZV010000152.1 GCA_937983475.1 uncultured Verrucomicrobiales bacterium | reverse complement strand
AAGATCACACATTTGCGGAGAAAATAAATCACCCGCTTCCAATCACACCCCTCTGCGGACAGCTAATTTTCCTGCGCCAAAGAGGGTTTTTCGGTTTCGCCGTCCTTAAACCTTGTCTTGCTGGAGGGCATGAAAGGCCTTTTGAAGACCTCGCTGAAGTCGTAGCCGTTTTTGAAATCCTCGCGAGAATCCGTCTCGGTTTTCTTCAGCACATTGGCTTCGACCAGCAGAAAGACAATTTCCCCAAAATCCTCGCAGGAGCGGATGCCCCATTCCTCCAGCACTGTCTGCGCCATCGGGCCGTATTGCGTCAGCGCGTGCTCGCGAATGCCGGTCAGCAGTTCGTGGCCGCTGACATGGCGGGTCTCGGCCTTGGCGGTTTTGCCGGCTATCTTTTGCGTGTAAGCTAGCGCCTCGCGCAAAAAGAAATAAGCGTCGCGATGATAGCGCGTGTCGCGGGCGACAATCTGCTCAACGACTTCCTCAAAATGGACGGTGTGCATGGCTGGAGAGTTATTTCTGGTCGGCCAGAGCCGTTTCGGGCGGAACCTGCGCGGCGCGCCACACTTTGACCGACCAACCGGTGAGCAGCAGCCCCAGAATCAGGCAGATCACCAGTTGTTCTTGCTTGGTCAGGAACCGGTTCATGGCGAAATGATAATCAGCTTGCGGCAATGTTCACCAATTTTTTTGGCACCACGATGACCTTGCGGATCGTTTTGCCTTCAAGGAACGGTTTTACTTTCTCCGAACTCGTCGCTGCGGTTTCCAGTTCAGCCTGCGACGCGTTGGCCGGAACTGTAATCACATCACGCAGCTTGCCGTTGACCTGGACGGGAATCTCCAGCGTGTCCGCGACCAGCAAATCAGGGTCGTGCTTGGGCCAGGGCGCGTAGGTGAGGGAACAGTTTTGAGTGCTGAGTTTTGAGTTTAATTTTGCCCAAAGTTCCTCGGCCAGATGCGGCGCAAAGGGGGCGAGCAATACGAGGAAGTCGCGCATCACCGATACCGGCTTGGTCTCCCAGGCATTGGCCTCGTTGACGAACACCATCATGGCCGAGATCGCCGTGTTGAAGCGCAGGCCATCAAGGTCCTCGGTGACTTTCTTGATGCACGCATGGAG
>CALJZV010000151.1 GCA_937983475.1 uncultured Verrucomicrobiales bacterium | reverse complement strand
GGCATGTAGAAACTCGCCGGCAAAGAAGAGGCCAAACTTCATCCCCGTGTATTCTAAAGCCTCGCGGCTTGATCGGCTGCCTGGATCGAGGTAGCGGCCTGAAAAGCTCATTACTTTTGCGAATTGTTTCAAGTGGGCTTCACGAAGTTTGAAGGACTGCAGCTTCATGCTTGCAGGTGGTTTGGCAACACCGCGTAGAACACTTTGAATCCTCAGTTTGTCCTCAGTTTCCGCGATCAGCCGGCGCAAACAGCGGGTGGTAAATGGACTCTGGATGCAGGTTAAAACGTTCACATTCCCCGCGAAATCAGCCCGCGTACCCGAGGGAAAGGGAATGCCTTGATCCACCAATAATTTTTCTGCTGGCCACACTGACGGCTCACCCTTGTCAGCTGCTTTTTTTGCCGATCCGAACCACTTGCGCGCCAATTCCTCGGATAAGGAAAGGTTGGTGAAACGCAATGGGCTCCAAGCGAGCGGCTGGGTTTCATGCAGTCCAAAAACCAAATGCCCTTCCTTCACGCTATGGCGGCTGCCTGCAAGTTCCTCAATGTAGCGGAGGCATTCAAGCGCGGACACATCGGTGAGATCCAGTGACACAGTCAGCCCTGCCTCTGCTGCTTCAGGGGTGATGAGGCACTCGGGAAAATGCACTCGAGCAACGTCAAAGTATTGCCTTCGCAACTGTCTGAGCGCGGCAGGAAGCGAGGCACTGGCGAGTTTAAATGACGGCAGCCGCTCCAGTTCAATTCGCAAACCTGGCGGCAAGTCGGATTGAGGTGCTCGCTTTGGAATTACTGACTCAGTCGCCAGATAATCTTTGAGAAGCAGTTGCCAATCTTGATCTGAGTAAAATGGATCAAGAGCGATGACAGCAAGTGGCACCACCAGACTCAGAAGTGCCAGCAGCCAGATTGAGGGCTTAGCAAGAGGCATCATCTGCCAATCGAAACAAAGTCCTGACCGAATGTCGAGTTTTAGTCCCGCCGCTTGAACACCCACGCCAGAAAGCGCTTCAACCTGGAAGGACAATTGGCGAGAGGATCATCCTTTGCCGATGGCGCCGGGTCCAGCGGGATGCCATCGGCCTCCAATGCCTGGCGGAGGAACAGGCGGTCGGGGATGTTCGTCTCGCGCATGGTTTGTTTCATTTTCCAAAGCGTCTGCTTTGACGCGAAGGGAATGCGCACGCCGTCGAGCTCGCGCCAGACCGCGTCCTGGATGGCGTCGTGGTAGGTGACGCCGCAACCGCTTTTCATGAGGTCCACCATGAATTCGTCCGAGACACGAACAACGCTGTATTCATTCACATCGCCCGGACGCAGCTCGGCTGCGACTTTTTCTGGCAACGTCAGCAGCGCGTCAATAGCTGCTGCCTCGTTTGCAGGAGTGGTTTCGATCAAAAAATCCAAATCAAGCGTGAACCGTGGGTAGCCAGCATTGACTATCGCAAAGCCCCCGACGACCACATAACGGACACCGCGCGTGTTAAACTCGCGGCATAGCAGTCTCAGGTCTTTTTCGTTGGCTGGCCGGTTGGAGCATTCCTCGTCGCCGCTTTCAGCATGTGATTCCATTGCCATGTGTGAGCCTCTTCGTGAGTCTTGAATCGAAACACTCCTTTGGGATACGGAACCGGCGGGGCCAAGCCTGCGCTCATCTTGCGAAGCTGCCTGTAG
>CALJZV010000150.1 GCA_937983475.1 uncultured Verrucomicrobiales bacterium | reverse complement strand
TGGCCGCCCTCTAAAAGCTGAGAGCCGGTCAATGGCCTGGAGCGCTGACTGCCCCCAGCCGGCTTGCGCGACTTTGACATTTTTACGACGGACAATTAGCGTCTCGCCATATGGATACGCTGCATGCGCCTTGGCGCATCGAATACATCCTGGCTCCCAAAACGCCGCAGAACAGTTCGCTGTTTGCGACGATTGCCCAGTCCAATGACGACGTGGCCAACCTGGTTATCGCACGGGACAGAACTTGCTATGCGCTGCTCAATCGTTACCCCTACACCGGCGGCCATATCCTGGTCGTGCCCTACAAGGAAGTTCCGGATTTCAACGGCCTGACCGAAAATGAGATGCTTGATTTGATGAAACTGGCCCGCCGTTGCCAGAATGCGCTGACCAAAGTGATGCGGCCCGACGGTTTCAACCTGGGCGTGAACCTGGGAAAGGTGGCCGGCGCAGGCATCCTGGAGCATGTTCATCTGCATATCGTTCCGCGCTGGAACGGCGACACCAATTTCATGCCGGTGCTGGCCAGCACAACGGTGCTGCCCGAGGCGCTGACGGAACTGGCGGCCAAGTTACGAGCCGTCCTTGCGGAACCGGCCTCGGATGCCGCATGTTAAACCGATTTGATGACATTGATTTTTTGCAATTCCATTCATGCCGACGGAAACCCTTCATTTTGAAAACGCGCGCTTGGCGCAGCAGCTATTCAATAACGATCCCAAGAACCTCCAGGCGCTGGAGACGGAACTGGACGTCAAAGCCACCTCGCGCGAAGGCTGGATCAAGCTCGACGGAACCGCAGAGGACATCGAGCGGGCAAAGCAGTTGTTTCAATTGCTTGAAGGCTCGGTCAAAGCTGGTTCGACCATCCGCAACCGAGAGTTTTCCCAGGCATTGAATGTGGTCAAAAACGAAGGCATCGAAGCCCTCAAGGGGCTTTACGCCGAGCGGATTCAAACTTCGCCGCGCAAAGCGCCAGTAACGCCCAAAACCCTGGGGCAAAAGACATATGTCGAGTCCATCCGCACGCACGATGTCACGTTGGGTGTTGGCCCGGCTGGAACTGGCAAGACATATTTGGCCATGGCGATGGCGGTTTCGGCACTGCGAGAGGAGAAAATTTCCCGCATCATTCTCACCCGTCCCGCCGTTGAGGCCGGCGAGGCTCTTGGGTTTTTGCCCGGGGATTTGTACGAAAAAATCACCCCGTATCTGCGCCCGCTCTATGACGCGCTTCATGACATGATGCCGGCCGATGAAATCCAGAAAAACATCGAGCGCGATGTCATTGAAATCGCGCCCCTGGCCTATATGCGCGGGCGAACGCTCAACCACGCGTTCATCATTCTGGACGAGGCGCAGAACACCACCACCGAGCAAATGCTGATGTTTCTGACCCGGCTGGGGCACAGCTCCAAGGCGGTCATCACCGGCGACCCCACCCAGGTGGACCTCCCTCCTCATAAGCATTCCGGCCTAATAGAAGCCGTGCATGCCTTAAGGAAAGTGCCCGGCATCGCCATCACCGAATTTGGCAAGCGGGACGTCGTGCGGCATCCCTTGGTGCAACGCATCATTGCCGCCTACGAACACCACCGGGGCACGGCCACACGCGACAACGCATGAGCCTTACCATACGCAACCACCAGCAAGTACGGGCCGTCAACACTCCCCTGCTCCGGCGTCTGACTCAATCGCTACTTAAAGATCACTTGAAACAATCCGATTACTTGCTGGGCATCAACCTGGTGAGCGCAAAGAAAATGAGCCGAATCAATGAAGCGTTTTTGCAACATACCGGTTCCACAGACGTCATCACCTTCGACTACAACGAGGGACAGACTGGCAAGCCGCTCTGCGGCGAAATGTTCATCTGCCTTAATGACGCTGTCGCCCAAGCAAAAGATTTCAATACCACCTGGCAGTCTGAACTGGCGCGCTATGTTATCCATGGACTTCTTCACCTGTCGGGCTACGACGACTTGCAACCGGCGTTGAGGCGAGAAATGAAGCGCGAGGAAAGTCGCCTTCTTAAAGCGCTTTCAAAATCCTTCCCATTGAGCAAACTTGCATTGCGGTCTAATAGAAAGACGTCATGAACGATAACAACCTCTTGCGGCGTTGGCAGGCCAACTTCTTCGCCGGTTTAGCCGTAGTTCTTCCCGCTGTCATTTCGATTGCAGTCGTCGTATGGCTGTTTGGAACAGTTTCCAACATCACCGACACCCTGCTGATTTTCCTCCCCAAAAAATGGACCCACCAGAATGCCGGCACGGGCCCAATGCATTGGTATTGGAGTTTTATTGCATTGCTCCTGGCCGTGTTTCTGGTGGGGCTGGTGGGACGGTTTGCCCGTCATTTCATTGGAAAAAAAACCATACAGCTCGTTGACTACGCGTTGCTGCAAATACCGCTCCTGAACAAGATTTACGGCACCATCAAGCAGGTCAACCAGGCATTCACATCTTCAAATAAATCATCCTTCAAGCAGGTTGTTTTGGTCCAGTTTCCGCGCCCAGGCATTTACTCCATCGGCTTCGTGACGGGAGATCAAAATCAGGAAGTTCAGGCAAAAACAAAAGAATATGTGGTCAGCGTCTTTGTTCCGACCACGCCCAATCCCACCACTGGATTTCTTATCATGGTGCCGGAATCGGAATTGACTCGCCTGGAAATGTCCGTGGCCGAAGGCATCAAATACATCGTCAGCCTCGGTTCTCTAGCCCCGGAATATCGTGGACTGCCCGTCCCACCGCCTGCTGCCGAACCCCCAAAGGTCGTCACTTGACGCTCCCAATGCACCGTCAAACTACCGGTTTGATTCTTAGGACACGTCTTTTGACAGATACCAGCCTCGTTGTGCACTGGCTGACACCGGACCTGGGAAGAATCGCCACCGTTGCCAAGGGGGCACGCAGCCCAAAATCGCCCTTCAGAGGGAAACTGGACCTTTTTTTTACTGCCGAATTCAGTTTCTTGCGTAGTCGGCGATCCGATCTTCATATTTTGCGCGAAATCAACTTGCTCAACACCCGGGAGCCGCTTCGAAAAAATCTGTGCAGCCTGCTGCTGGCGGCCTATGGCGTGTCATTAATCGAACAGGCCACAGAGTCGGAGTCGCCGCTCCCAAAAATCTACGAACTGTTCACCGGTTTGCTGGAGGCATTACCCGGCGAAGCATCCCCAAAAATGATGGTTTTTTCCTGGGAAATGAAAATGCTTGAGGAACTCGGCATGCGACCGAATTTATCTGAAGCCTCCTTAAGCGCCGGAGCACAACAATTGCTTCATCAATGTCTAGACATGAGATGGGATCAATTGTCCATCCTGAAACCAAGCCCCTTGCAATTGATTGAACTGCGCCAATTCCTTCACGGCTTCCTGGTTTTTCACCTGGGAAAACTGCCGCGCGGACGAAATGCCGCCCTGGATGCAGAAAAATTGTAAAATTCAAACTGTCAGAGTTTTCCCTCTTCCTTGGCCTTTTGAAGCTTCTTCAGCTTGGGACTGATCACCGCCATGCAATAAGGGGCATTGGGGTTTCTGCGGAAATAATCCTGATGATATTCCTCGGCAGGATGAAATATTTCCAGCGGCACAATCTCGGTAACAATCGGCTCTTTAAATTTTTTGGCAACTCTGGCCATCGATTTTTCGGCGGCCTTTTTCTGCGCCTCGTCATGATAGAGAATAATCGAACGATATTGCGTGCCCACGTCAGCGCCCTGCCGATTCACAGTTGTTGGATCATGAACCTCCCAAAAGATTTCCAGCAACTTTTCGTACGAAATCACTGACGGATCAAATTCAATTTGCACCACCTCCGCATGGCCCGTTTCGCCTGAGCAAACCTGCTTGTAAGTGGGATTGGGAACCTTGCCTCCGGAGTAACCTGAAACGACGGACTTGACACCCTTGAACATTTCAAAAAATGCCTCCAGGCACCAAAAACAGCCTCCACCCATGGTGGCTAATTGTGTTTTGGATTCAGCTTGTTTCGGTGAATCACTGATATTCTTCTTTGAATCAGGTGAAGCATTCATGTTTAACACTCCAAAAAACAAAATGCTGGCTGCGAATCCGGCCAATAGCACTTCCGCTCCCAGGCATTGCTTAATTAAGAATCGGTTCATATTGATGTTTCCTAAGTAAAAACCGGGCGCGCCGGTCGGCTCACACTAAGCTGCCGCCTTTCGGATATTTTTCAAGAATCCATTGCCGACACCCCTTCAGGCGAGCCTGAAGGGGGTTGTGTTTTTAATTCGCTATGGGTTGCGGTTCCGATCAGGGCGCAGGGGGCGCAATCTGGATGTCGCCGCTCAGGCTCGGGCCCATGAACGAGCCAGCGCCGCTGTCATGATCCTGCAACAGGACACCTGCCCACTTGGTGATCGCGTTGGCGTTGTCCGGATGCGTGAACGTCCCCTTCACCTGCCCGAACTTGATCACCAGCGCCGGCTTGAAGTTGTTGGCCACGGGCGCCACGGTCAGCACCTTGTTGGTCGTCACCAAGAGTGATGCATCGAAGGGCGCCACAAGGTTACCCTCAGACACCGTCGCCACCTGGTTGGTCGTTGCCAGCGGGGTTTCCGTCGGCGCGCCGTGAAGCGCTCCGGGATACCACCTCGAGCTCTTCACCGCCACTTCATTGGTGAACCCGG
>CALJZV010000149.1 GCA_937983475.1 uncultured Verrucomicrobiales bacterium | reverse complement strand
TCACTCCAAAAAGCTTTGTGTTGAAGACTCCGGCAGCTTTGAAATGATGCCGCGATGAAGCCTTTATCCATCCTGATCGTTGTGAGTTTTATTTTCCTGACAGCCTCGTTCGGCCTGGCGCAAACCAAGCTTCCGTCGAAACGAAAAGTTCACCTTTATCTCCTCTTGGGCCAATCCAACATGGCCGGGCGCGGCGAACTGGAAGCGGCCGATCTTCTACCGCACCCGCGCGTCTGGGCATTCACTCTCGACAAGCAATGGGAACCCGCCGTGGAACCCATCACCAAGGACCGGTCCTACGCGTTGGGCGTCGGGCCCGGCGTTGCCTTCGGCAAGCTGATGGCCGAGCAGAATCCGGGTGTCCACATTGGCCTGATTCCATGCGCGGTGGGCGGCACGCCGTTGCACCGCTGGTCCCGTGGAGGGGATCTCTACAGCAATGCCGTTGTTCGCGCCAAAGAGGCGGTGCGGCATGGCACACTGAAGGGCGTGCTGTGGCATCAGGGCGAAAACGACAGCAGCCGTGAGGAGGATGCCAAAAGCTACGGAGAGAGGCTTGCCCGCATGATCTCCGATTTGCGAACCGATTTAATGCAGCCCAAACTGCCATTTGTGGCCGGTGAAATCGGGGAGTTTTTGTATACCCGGAAACAACCTGAAAAAACGGCGCATGCCCGAGTAATCAACGCGGCGCTACGCGAGATTCCCCAGAGGGTCCCCAACACGGCGTGTGTTCTTTCGGCTGGGCTCGCCCACAAAGGCGATGAGGTGCATTTCGATGCCCGGTCCCAGCGCGAACTCGGAAAACGCTACGCTGAGGAAATGGCGCGCTTGCAGAAAAATAAGCCATGATGACCGCTCAAACCGTTTTGAAGGATTTTTGGACGCGTTCTGGAAGGTCTCCCTGGCCTCTCAACGCGCGCAGGCTCAGAGCATCATGGCGCTTGGCAAGTCGAACCCCGTTTTCGTCGGTCATCAGCGGGCAGTGAAAATAATCCGGGGACTGCCAACCCAGCGCCCGGAACAGCAACAATTGCCGTGCGGTGGACAAGAGCAAATCCGCACCGCGCACCACTTCGGTGATCTTCATCTCAGCGTCATCGACCACAACTGAAAGCTGGTAAGCCGGCAGATCGTCATGCCGCCAGATCACAAAATCGCCAAAATCCTTTCCGGCCACAAACCGCTGCGGCCCAAACCCGCCGTCGCAAAATTGCACAACATCTCCGTCAGGAACCCGAAACCGCCAACTGATTTTCTGCCGGGTGAAATCAAACTCCGACGCAGGCTTGTTCCGGCATGTCCCCGGATAAACCGGCTCCTCTTCTCCGGCGTGAGGCGCTGCCAGGGCCCGCATCACATCCTGTCGCGAGCAGGAGCAGGGATAAACCAGGCCCTTGGTGCGGAGTTGCTCAAACGCGGCGCGATAAATAGCCATTCGTTCACTTTGAGAATACGGCCCAAAAGGCCCGCCCACATCAGGGCCCTCCTGCCATTCAAACCCAAACCAATGGAGATCCTCAATCGCGGCGGAAATAAACTCGGGTTTGCATCGGGAGAAATCCAAATCATCCATGCGCAGCACGATCACGCCGTTGCGTTCGCGGGCGCGCTGCTGGGCCACCAAAAATGTCCGCGCATGGCCCAAATGCAAATAGCCCGTGGGCGACGGCGCGATGCGTCCGCGATAAATGTCATGGCTTGTGCGCACAGGCGAAAACAATATCACATCAGCGGGGCGTGAAAACAGCGCTTCAGCGGTTTGCAGAAAATGAAGGGGCGAGGTTGATCTCCCCGGGATGATCACTGGCCCACTGGCTGAAACCCGGAAGCTCAAAGGAAAGACGGTTCTTTATTTTCTCGCAGTTCAGGGACGTGTCCGGAGGACGTGGCGCCCCTTTGTATTCTCTGAGCGAAGCGGGCTCGATTCGCGGATTCAGCTCGGGACACAGCGACGCGATCACCGTCCCGATTTCATACCGAGAAAGCCGCTCCGAGCCGCCCAAGTGAAACAGTCCGGTCGCATTTTGGCCCACCAGTTCCCAGACGGCCCGGGCGGTAACGCGCGCGGCAATCGGCGAACGGAATTCATCCACGAAAAGCCGGAGCGGTTTGCCGGCGCGCCAGGCGGCGATCATTTCCTCGTTAAACCCGCGGTCGCCCGTGGGCGAAATGCCCGCATTCAGGGACGTGCGAATCACCGTGTGCTTCGGATTAGCCAGCACCACTTGCTCCGCCGCCACCTTGGTCTCGGCGTAAACACTCAGGGGATTGGGCGCATCGGTCTCGGTATAATTTCCCTGACGGCCATCAAAGACCAGGTCGCTTGAGAAAAAATAAAACGGGATGGAACCGCACAACAAAGCCAGAAACTCCGTCACCTTGAAATTGACTTCCAGAGCCCGAGCCGGGTCGGCCTGACAAGCGGGGCTTTTGCTGATGGCCGCGCAGTGAATGACAAGGGAAGGCGGATCCTTGCGGAAGTGTTCCTCGACGGCGGAAAAGTTTTCCAGATCAAGAAGGCCCCGGGTCAAACCCAGCAGTTTCCATCCGGGTGCAAACGTCGCTCCGGCCTGCGCAATGTGGCTGCCAATGAGGCCGCCCGCACCCGTGATCCAGGCTATTTTCTCCATGATTTCAACCCGTTCATTTTACCGAGGGCCGGCGGCCGCTCAGTCAATCAACCTGCGGGTCAGGCCCTCGTAGGCGTCAATGCGGCGGTCGCGGAAAAACGGCCAGTGCGTGCGGGTGACATCCACCTTGCTCAAGTCGAGCGGCACGATCATGACCTCCTCCTTGTTGGAGGAAGCCTTGGCGAGAATTTCGCCGGAAGTCCCGGCGATGAAACTCTGTCCCCAGAACTCCAGGCCGTCACCGCCCGCAGGCGCCTCGTGGCCAATTCGGTTGGCCACCGCGACATAACACCCGTTGGCGACGGCATGGCTGCGCTGGATCAATTCCCAGGCGCCGTGCTGGCGTTCGCCATACTCGGATTTCTCGGAGGGATGCCAACCGATGGCTGTGGGGTAGAACAAAATTTCCGCGCCTTGAAGCGCCGTCAAGCGCGCGGCTTCCGGATACCATTGGTCCCAACACACACAAACACCAATTCGCCCGAATTTCGTCTGCCACGCCTTGAATCCCAGGTCGCCCGGGGTGAAATAAAACTTCTCGTAAAACAACGGGTCGTCGGGAATGTGCATTTTGCGGTAAATGCCCATCAACGAACCGTCGGCATCAATGATGGCAGCGGTGTTGTGATACAACCCCGAGGCGCGCTTTTCAAAAAGCGAGGCGATGATGACGACCCCGTGTTTTTTGGCCAGGCGCTGGAATTTTTCGGTTGAAGGGCCGGGAATCGGCTCCGCCAGATCGAAGTATTTATGCTCCTCGCTCTGGCAAAAATATTGGGACCGGAAAAGTTCCTGTGTGCAGATGATTTGCGCGCCCTGCTTGGCGGCTTTTTCGGCCAGCGCGAGGGTTTTTTTCAGGTTTTCTGCGGGATTGGGCGTGCAGGCGCTCTGTAGGAGGCCGACGCGGACAACGGTGGGTGACTTCATGATCAATTAAAAAAGACGGGGAGCGTGGGGACGTTCCATGATGATGGTTTCACCTTTGGAATCCGTGACCGGAAGCGGAGCAGTCTGGCCGAACAGCTCGCGAATGAAACGTCCCATGGTTTCATTGGTCGGGCCGTAGCCTTTGTGATAAATGAAATGCTCCAAATCATACAACAACTCGTCGGCTGTCGGATAACGCTTGTCAAGCTCGCGGGACAGCGATCGTTGCAGGATTTCATTGAGCCGGTCATCAATGCGCCCATTGAGCGTCCGAAAATCCGGAATGGGCAGCGTCATGATGCGCTCGCGGGATTCCTCCGGGTTGCGTCCCTTGAAAATATTGTAGCCCAAAAGCAAATGAGCCAGCACCACGCCTGTGGAAAAAATGTCGGAGCGCTTGTCGGTGATCTGGAAGTCCGCCTGCTCCGGGCTCATGTAATCGGCCTTGCCCGCGACCACCTCGCCCTCCTTGTGTTCCAGGAAACCGCGAGCCTTGGCGATTCCGAAGTCGGTGAGTTTCACGTCCCCCTCGAAGGCGATCATGATGTTCTTCAGGCTCACGTCGCGGTGAACAATCCCCAGGGGCCGTCCATTCTTGTCCGCCTTGGCATGCGCATAGGCCAACCCGCGGGCCACGCGGCTGGCAATGAACACGGCCAGTTCCGACGGCAGCACACGATCCCGCTCCAGCAGCTTGAGGTTGAACTCCTCCAAATTGACCCCGCGGATCAATTCCATGGCAATGAAGTAAATGCCGCGAGTTTCACCCAGGTGATAGGTCTGTACGATGTTGGTGTGGATGAGGTCGGCGACGAGCTTGGCCTCGCCGATGAAATTCTCGATGAAGCTCTTTTGAGTGGCGAAATTCTGCCGCACCACTTTCACCGCCACGCGCTTGACGAAATCCCGCGCCCCGTGCTGCTCTGCCTCGTACACAATGCCCATTCCCCCTTCAAAAATCTTCCGGACAATCTCGTAGCGAAACTCGCTTTGAATTGAAAACAAAGAGGCCATTGGCACCGATGTTCCAAGATGCGCAGGTCAAGTCAAGCCTTGGATTTTTGGGCTTATTTTGAGGGCGACCTTCATTTCATGCCGATAAAAATTGATGATTTTCTACTTGCGCCAGTAGGGTGACGCGCTTAAATAGCGCGCAAGTCGAATGACTCAACAAAAAAACAATTAACAAAAATCATTATGGCAAAAGCACTGACGAAATCGCAAATCGCGGCGGCACTCGCCGACAAGACCGGCATTACCAAGAAGCAGGCGACCGATGTTCTCGAAACCATCGCTCAGCTCGCTTACAAGAACGCTAAGAACACTTTCACCCTTCCTGGCCTGGGCAAACTGGTTCTCGTCAATCGCAAAGCCCGCATGGGCCGCAATCCCGCCACTGGCGAAACCATCAAGATTCCCGCCAAGCGCGTCGTCAAATTCCGCGTCGCCAAGGCCTGCAAGGACGCCATCCTCGGCTAAGATTGAGTCTTTCCAAACGGCACTCTGATCTCACGGTCAGAGTGCTTTTTGATTTTCCGCACACACCGTCAAAGTAAAATCCTCCCCATGAAAATTGCGATTGTCGGCTGCGGCGCCCTCGGCAGCTTCTACGGGGCCCGCCTCTGCCAGAGCGGAAACGACGTTCATTTCCTCCTGCGCAGCGATTTTGAAACGGTACGCGACCATGGCGTGGAAATTCGTTCCGCCGACGGCAATTTTCATGTCCGCCCCCGCACCGCGAAGACCCCGGAAGACATCGGCCCGCGCGACCTGGTAGTCATCGGCCTGAAAACCACGGCCAACCATCAGTTCGCCTCGTTGCTGACGCCGCTGGTTGGCCGCTCCACCGCGATCCTGACGCTCCAGAACGGCCTGGGAAACGAGGAGCAACTCGCCGCGCTGTTTGGAAGCGAAAACGTCCTGGGAGGCTTGTGCTTCGTCTGCCTGAACCGCATTGCGCCCGGAAAAATCCTCCATGTCGCCCACGGAAAAATAGTAATGGGCGAGTTTCAGCGCAACCCTACCGAGCGCACGCAGGCCATCGCCCAACTGTTCCGCGACTCCAAGGTGCCCTGCGATGTCACCGACAACATCGAGGCGGCGCACTGGGAAAAACTGGTCTGGAATGTTCCCTTCAATGGGCTGGGCGTGGCCGGGGCGGCCGGATACGACGCGGTGATTTCCGGAAAAATAAACCCGTCCGCTCCGCTGGGTAACTGCCTGACCACCGATCTGCTGCTTGGCGAGTCGCGCTGGGAAAATTTGGTGCGGGAACTCATGCGGGAAGTCATTCACGCCGCGCAGGCGCAAGGGTTAAATGTTCCCGCGTCCGCAGCCGAGCGCCAGATTGAGCGCACGCGGGAAATGGGCGCCTACAAGGCCTCGACGCTCATTGACTTTGAACGGCGCCAGCCCCTGGAACTGGAAAGCCTGTTTCTGGAGCCGTTGCGCCGCGCCGAAGCAGCGGGCGTGGACACTCCCCGTCTCCGTTCCCTCTGCTCGGTGCTGAAGGCCATCAATCCTCGGTGAACGGCGAAAGCCCTCACCGCCCCAGAGTCATCAAGAGCTTTTCGTGGATGCCGCCGAAGCCGCCGTTGCTGAACACACAAATGACATCGCCGCCGCAGGCGTGCTTCTTCAGGTGCGACACAATGGCGTCCACGTCGGGCAGATAGGCCGTCGGCTTGCCACCGCCCTGGATGTCCCTCATCAGTTGCTCGGGATTCAGCCGCTCCTCGGGCTTGAGCAGTTCCAGTCGCGCCACCTGCGACACCACCACCGCGTCGGCGTCGGCGAAAGACTCGG
>CALJZV010000148.1 GCA_937983475.1 uncultured Verrucomicrobiales bacterium | reverse complement strand
TGATCGGGGTCATCGTCATCCTTGCGGGAATGCTTCTGCCCTCGGTCGTTCGCAGTCGCGCGGCGGCGGAAAAGGCCAAATGCACGAGCCATCTGCGGCAACTCGGCCTGGCGGGCCAGATGTATTGGGACGATCACGGTGGTCAGGCCTTCCGTTATTTCGGCGATTTTACAAATGGCGGAGCCCTCTACTGGTTTGGCTGGCTGCAACAGGGCGCCGAAGGCAGTCGCGATTTTGACGCGAGACAGGGCGCGCTGTTTCCGTATCTTCAGGGACGCGGCGTGGAAGTCTGCCCCTCGCTCGATTACCGCAGTCCGTTGTTCAAGCTGAAGGCGACGGGCGCGGCGCACGGCTATGGTTACAATCTGTTGTTGTCCGCGCCAACCAACATGCCGCCGGTCAACGCCCAGCAGCTTCGCAGGCCCGAACAAACGGTGTTCCTCGCCGACGCGGCCCAGGTGAACACGTTCCTGCCTCCTGCTTCCAGGAACAACCCGCTGCTCGAGGAGTTTTATTACGTCAGCACCAATCGGTTTGAAGCCACGGCGCACTTCCGTCACCGAATAAGAGCACTCGCGGTTTTTTGCGACGGCCACGTGGGTCTGGAGAAAATGGAGCCGGGTTCGCAGGACACCCGGTTGCCTGCGGCGCAGGTCGGGCGGTTGCGCCCGGAAATATTGATTCCCTGAGTCTGGAACGAAACCTACTGCGCGGAAGCATCACTGGGCTCGACAAGGCTATGGATTTCCCCGCGCTTGAGCCGTGTTTTTATTTTCTGTCCAGAATCCACCTCATCTGCGGTGCGGAGAATGGCTCCGGTTTGGGCGTCCATGGTAATGGAATAACCGCGCGCCAGAACATGATCCGGCGAAAGCAGGCGCAACCGGTCAGCCAGCGATTCGACCCGGTTTTTCAGGCGCTCCAGCCGATGAGCGAGCGCTTCATTTAACCGCTGATGTTCCAATTTTAGGACCGCTTCGTGCTCCTTAATCACCTGGCGGGGGCGCAGGCGCGCCAGGCGCGCTCGAATCGTTTCCCAGTCGGAAAAGTAACGTCGATAATCGCGCCGAACGCATCGCGACAAACTCAGGCTCAGATCATCGAGCAATTGCAACTGGTCATTGAGCCGTCGGCGCGGATGGCAGCGAAGAAGCCGCTGGTGCCATTGAGCGAAAGACCGTTGCTCGCGAGCGATGCGCTGACGAACCTGCTGGGCCATCCATCCGGCGGCCTCGGCGACAAAACCAACTTTGGAATAAACGCCTTCAGTGATGATCTCGGCGGCGGCGCTGGGCGTGGCCGCCCGAACATCGGCCACAAAATCGCTGATGGTGAAGTCAATCTCGTGCCCCACCGCCGAGACAACCGGCACGGCGGATTCGGAAATGGCACGCGCCAAAACCTCCTCATTGAACGCCCACAAATCCTCCAAGCTGCCGCCGCCCCGCGTGACGAGTATCAAGTCCAACGGTCGATGAGTTTGCTGCGCGGAGAAGGTATTAAGCGCGCGGATGGCCGCAGCGAGTTCATTGGCCGCGCCGGCGCCTTGCACCGCGCTGGGCACAAGGATGATTTCCAACGCAGGATTGCGGCGTTCGACCACATGCAGCACATCACGGATGGCCGCGCCGGTGGGCGACGTGACCAATCCAATGCGCTGCGGGAAACGGGGCAGGGGACGCTTTCGGTCGGTGGAGAACAACCCCTCGGCCTGAAGCTTGAGTTTTAATTTCTCAAAAGCCGCCTGCAACGCGCCGATGCCCTGAAGCTCCACTTCGGTCACGCGCAACTGATACTGGCCGCGCGCCTCGTACACGGTCAATTCGCCGCGAAGAACCACCTTTTGCCCGTCCTTCAACAAAGAGCGGTTGGCGACCGCCTCGTTGCGGAACAGCACGCATTGCAACTGCGCCCAGGTGTCCTTGATCGTGAAATAAATATGCCCGGAGCTTTGCGCGCGCAGGTTGGTGATTTCGCCGCCGACCCAGACCTGGCCGATTTGCTTTTCCAACAATCGCCGAATCTGTGAGGTCAGGTCGGCGACGGTAAGGACTTTGCGCGTCTCCTCTGGAGGGAACAGTTCCCCAAAATCCCACTGCGATTTGGTGCTCTTTGCCATCGGTCAATTAAGAGGCAAGCGCTTCGGAAATCCTGACAATGCTGCGCGCTTTTCCGGTCTGCTCGTCAATGTCCAGCAGCGCGCCCTGAAGGGCAATGTCCTCCGAGGCGACACCAAAACGCTGGGGTGTGTTGGTCAGGAAACGGCGGATAATCGGCTCAATCTCACGCCCGAGAATGCTCGCCTGCGGACCGGTGAACCCCGCGTCGCTCAGGTAGGCGGTGCCGCCGGGGAAAATCTGCTCGTCGGCGGTCTGGACATGCGTGTGCGTTCCAATGACTGCGCTGGCCTTGCCGTCGAGCATGCGCGCCATGGCAATCTTCTCCGAAGTCGCCTCAGCGTGAAAATCCACGATGATGACGCGGGCCAGTTGTTGCAGGCGCTTGATTTCGGTTTCGGCCCTCTGGAAGGGATTCTCCAGCGGTTGCATGAAGGTGCGGCCCTGGAGATTGAGCACCGCCACGGGCGGTTGGCCGGCAAGTTGAATAACCGTGCTACCCTGGCCAGGAACACCCGGTGGATAATTGAGCGGGCGGACAAAGCGCGGCTCATTTTCCATCAAGGAAACGACTTCCTTCTGGTCCCATAAGTGGTCTCCGCAAGTAATGGCATGAACGCCCGCGTCGAAGATTTCGCGCGCGGTGCCGGGAGTGATGCCTGAGCCGCCGGCGGAATTTTCTCCGTTGGCAATGACGCAGTGAACGCCGTGCCTTTCGGTCAGCTTTGGAACCAGTTCTTTGACGGCCCGGCGTCCCGGCTGGCCGACAATGTCTCCGATGAACAGGATTTTCATCGCGCGGGCACGCTAGAAAATGGCGCGAAAAAAGTCGAACAGGATTTCGGAAGTGAAAGGTTTTTTTTGGTGCTAAAGCTACGTCTGCGCCAGTTCTCGACGTATCCGGGGACATGCAGCACGCGAGGTTTCTTCAATTTTGTGAATGCGGAAGGAGGGAATGTTTCCGGAAATTGCAGCCGTTGACATGGCTTGGCAGTTCAATCAAGAGGATGCCGCTCGTTTTCATCGGGCTAAATCCTTTCTGTTTTTTTGCACTCAACCCTGGGCACGCCCCTTTTTCTTTCACAAGCCAACTCTATACCCCCACAACGTCTTCTATGACTTGTTTGGCTTGATGAATGTCTCCAACCCGGCTTTTTCCAGTTTCGCGCTCAACAAAGAGAAAGCCCGAAAAATGCTGTTCCCCCAGCGACTGAAAAAATGCCGGCCATGAAACCTGACCCTGACCAACGACCACTTCTTCGCCAAAAGTGCCGGTCTCACAAGGGAGAGTCCCATCCTTGATGTGACATTGGGTGATGAATGGTCCGAGAATGGAAATGGCTTCAACGGGATTCCCGGTCCCATACAT
>CALJZV010000147.1 GCA_937983475.1 uncultured Verrucomicrobiales bacterium | reverse complement strand
CTAGGAGGCAGTTTCAGATTCGGCAAAGAATTCGGGCGCTTCAATTTACCGGCCGAGAATGTGAAGAGCTCAGGCTCTTTCATCCCTGCCCGCCAATCTTAAATTCCCGGCAGTATCCTTTGACGCGCAGTGCAGAAGTCCGTGGTGAAATAAGTCTTTACTAGGTTAAAACAGCGTCTTCAATGCGCCCCCATGGCACATCCTTGCGCTGACAAAACCGTTGTTCTGATTGCGCTCTTCTTCTCATGCGCTGTTCACGGACAAACTGATTTGTCGCTGGCGCTCTCAGAGCCTCAGGCAGGTGCCAAGACAAATCCCTGGCAATTTACGGTTGGGCTCAAGGCGCGCAGGTTGAATGCACGCTTTTCGGCGCCCGGACCGATCAATCCTCAGAGGTTCAAGCCAGATGCAGGCCGGGGTGATGTCGGTCTGTTCAGCACCACTGATCAACTCTTTATATATTAGGATGGCCTTGTGGGACCAGACTTATATTCTCCGTTTTCATTTGGATTCTGTTCGGTTTCGATTCAATCCACATCCCAGTTTACTCCGGCGCAAGAAATTGGAAACTTGCTCTACGTGCCAGGTTCATATCGTTTCCATACGTATTCCACGACCGCCTCTTACGAGAGTAAATTCTCAACCGCTGATTTACAGGCTGGCTCTCTTGCCACGGGCCCATACGCGCAAATCCGCCGCGAACTGGCTCACTGGGAACAAACCGCGTTAGGGCTGTCTCTGGGATGGTCATTTTTGTCTTTTGATGTCAGTAGCTATGCACAAGTCGTCAGCAAACAGTCCAGCACCGATACACGGCGCGATATATATCACGAATATGTTTATGCAACGTATGATACGCAAACCAGGCGGCCCACTGGAGCCATTTATGATGCAGAAACATTTCACGCCTTTTATTTAATCCCTACTGGTGACCCTGATGTTCCTGGTGTTCCGGCGTTTTCACCTGATCCGCCTCCGGATCCATCCAAATCCAGTATTGGTAGCACGAGCAAGCGTGAACTGATTGTCACGGCGGTGAGCCAATACAGCTTGGATGTGAAATTCAATGACTTCGGCTTAACCGCAGATTGGTCCTTCGAACTCACTCCCTGGTGTCAAATCGGCATCGCTGCTGGCCCGACGCTCAATTTCCTCAGTTACGATTATGTCGGACGCACGGAGTGGTTTCTCAACGGCCGTAGATTTGCCTCAAGGCAGGTTGCAGATTCCGAGACCAAGGCCAAAGCTGGTGTGCGTGCAGGAATTCAAGTGCTGTGCAACCTGAACAAAAGTGGCACGTGTTTCCTTGAGTTTGGCGGCGGCTACGACTGGGTGGACTCGGTCGATATCAATGCAGGCGGTTATCGAGCGGAGATCGATGCATCCTCCTGGACCGGGCAATGCGGAATGGGCATTCGTTTTTAACCCAGCGTCCTTGTGATATTTCTGCGAAGCAAAGAGTGCTCGCGCCGCATTTGCCTCACACCGCGCCAACAAGCGAGCGCAGCAGGTAGGCGGCGAGGATGAGGCCCTTACGGACATTGGAAAGGCCGATGCGCTTTTCGAACACGTGGAAATCCTGGCGGCGGATTTTTTCGAGAATCTCCGAGTAAATTTGCGCCATCATCTCGGCGGCGACCATGGTTTGGCGGTCCTCGGCGGGAAGCTCGGCGGCGGCTTGCTGGTAGAAGTCGCGGGCGCGGTCATACTGCTTCCGCATGAGGGCGCGGAAATGGTCGTCGTAGCGTCCTTCGAGAATCTGGCTCTCGCTGACGCCGAACTCGCGCAGGTCCTCCAGCGGCAGGTAGATGCGGCCGGTGTCGCGCGCGTCCTGGCCGACATCGCGCAGGATGTTGGTGATCTGCAGCGCGTAGCCGAGGTGGATGGCGTAGTCGCGTGTGCGCGGATGGCGATGGCCGAAGATTTTGATGCTCACCAGCCCGACGGCGGAGGCGACTTGGTAGCAGTAGCAGTTAAGATAGCAGCTAGTTAAGATAGCAGCTAACATAAAGTTGACAACGCCCCCTCCTTTGTTCATCCTTGACCATGCCTGCCTCCGAATCGAACCCTCCACCCTCACCAGATCCCTCCGCACAGCCTGAGCGTGATCCACTCGGGCCGGTGCGGGCGCTGACCAATCCTTATGCCGGCATGGGGCGCAAGGCGG
>CALJZV010000146.1 GCA_937983475.1 uncultured Verrucomicrobiales bacterium | reverse complement strand
GTTTTTGCCGGCATCGGCCGCTGTCGTGTTTTCCCATGCGGCGACGTGTCCGTGACTTTCAAATCGCGCAAAAACTGTTCGATGTCCGAGTTGGTCACGAGGCTGATTGGCCCATCGAACTTTTCGCAGAACCGGCCCAACCGACCGCGCAAATCCCTCAGATAATAATCGCTCAAATGGTCCGCCTCCTTCGCTGCAATCAATTCCTCGACGACTTCCGGCACTGTCTTTTTTGGCAGGTTGCTCGGATGATGCTTCTTGTAAAACCGAGCCGCCTCGACGCAATTATCCGCGCCGAGAATTTGAAACATTTCCGCGAAACGCATTGCCGCCATTTCCAGCGGGATGCCTGTCGGCTTGAGAATCTGCACCGCACGAACGTAGGCGAACTGATCCTCGCCTTTCAGTTCGAGCACATTCAACTCGCCCTCGGAAAGCTTCGTTGCAATCGTTTCGCCTTCAGTAAACGCCTTGGCATAATCGGCGAACGTCTTGCGAATGCGTTTTTTTCCCAGGTAATAGACCAGCGTAAATTGGTCACAGCCATTTGAAGGAGTTCGGTAGATTTTTGCGACAGAATGCCCGCGCTGGATGACTTTCGGCCACGTTTTCGGAGGTTTCATAACGTGGCCTGAGTTTGTCAGTAACCTGTCAGTAAAACAAGGCGGAACTCACAAACACCGCATGAAATATGGAGCGGGTGAAGGGAATCGAACCCTCGTATGCAGCTTGGGAAGCTGCCGTTCTACCATTGAACTACACCCGCGCCAGTGCGGTTATTGTTAGCCGGTTCGGCCGTTCGTCGCAAGTTTTCGTTGTTCCCCCGCCCGCACCAAGCTTGGGTAACACCTGTTTTTGAGTCACGGCGCCTGCACAAGCCTTCAGACTTTCGGCTCCCAGCCGCGCCGATATTCGCGTCCCCACAGTTTGCTAGCCGCCTTGTTGGCATTGATGCGACCGGTGA
The DNA here is from genome assembly GCA_937983475.1 of uncultured Verrucomicrobiales bacterium. Lineage (GTDB taxonomy): Bacteria > Verrucomicrobiota > Verrucomicrobiia > Limisphaerales > JACDHS01 > CALJZV01. Next base: position 8,361 of record CALJZV010000146.1, on the reverse strand, counting down.
CCGGATCCACATCGAGGGTCTGACCGGTGCGGATGGCAATGTTGCCCAAGTGACAGAGCATGGCGCTTTTCTGGGCGTCCTCTATTTCGGCGTTTAGCCGTGCGCCTTCGCGTATGCCGGAAATGAAGTTGTCGAAATGCACGGCGTCATTGTTCTTGCCGCCGTTTTCGGCCAACTGGTTGCCGTTCAAGTCATAGATGCGCCAGTTGTTGCCGGCCAGGACCAGCGAGCCTTTGTCGCCGTAGAAATGAATGCCAAAACCGGCGCCTTCAAAGCCGCGCGGATGGCAACTGTGGCCCTCCCACGTGATGCCCTTGTCGCCGTAATCGAAGGTGGCGACGTAAGTGTCGGGCGTTTCCTGGTCATCGTTGAAGTGGTAGCGGCCGCCGGCGCAGGTGACGCGCCTTGGCAGGTCCACCCCAAGTCCCCAGCGGGCGACGTCCAGCGAGTGAACGCCGTTGTTGCCGAGTTCGCCGTTGCCCCAGTGCCAGTGCCAGTGCCAGTTGTAATGAACAAGGTTGTCCTTAAAGGGCCGTTCCGGCGCGGGCCCCTGCCATAGGGAGTAATCGAGCCACACGGGAACCGGGGCCGGCTTGCCGCGCCCGATGGATTCGCGCTTGTTGTTGTACCAGGTCCGCGCAAAGCGAAGGGCGCCGATTTCGCCGGCTTTTAATTTCTCAATGGCTTCAATGATCCAGGGCCAGCTCCGGCGTTGGTTGCCCATCTGCACCTTGCGATTGTATTTGCGGGCCGCGGCCACCATGAGTTCGGCCTCACGCGGATTGTGGCTCCCGGGCTTTTCCACGTACACATGCTTGCCTGCGGAACAGCCCAGGATCGTCGCGGGCGCATGCCAGTGGTTGGGCGCGGCTATGGTCAACACATCGAGCGATTTGTCGTCGAGGGCCTGCCGGAAATCCTTGATGCCGCGCGGGGCGGCCTGCTGGCGGGCGGTGACAGCCTTGATGCCCTTTTCAATGGCGCGATCGTCCACGTCGCAGATGTAGGCAATCTCGACATTGGGCACGGAAAGCAGGCCATTGATGTGGGCAATGCCGCGCCCATTGGTGCCCATGACGGCGGCCCGAATTTTATTGTTGGCGCCGATGGCGTTGATGGAGGGGCTTAGCGCGGCAAACGCGGCGCCTGCAAGCGCGGAGGTTTTGACGAATTGACGGCGGGTGATGTCGGTGTTCATAAGGGCAAAAAGTTGGGCGTCGGCGAAAGGCCAAGCGCGGTTTTATTTTCTACAAACCAGCGGATCTGGCAACTCTTAGAACAGGCTATTGACGGCGGTGCCCAGCACGTTGAGCGGGCCGGTGTCCTCGAGTCCTTCGGTGGCCTTGTCGAGTTTTTGCAGGGACATTTTGATGTTCTTCAGGAAAGTGTCGTCGTTGACCAGTTTGCCGACCGAGCCTTCGCCCCGGTTTATTTTCTGTAGAATCTCCTTAAGGTTGCTCATGGCCTCGGAGGTTTCGGTGTAGAGTTTTTCGTCCTTGGCCAGCTTGCCGAGCGTGCCCTGCCCCTCGTTGATGCCATTCAGCACAGATTTGGCAGACTCCACTGCGGAACGGGCGTCGCCGACCAAAAGCTGAATTTCGCTGGAGGTGGAATGGAGGTTGGTTTCGAGGCTGGATATGGCGTTCAAGGTCGAGACGTAGAGCGTATCCTCGCTGATTAATCGGCCAATGGTGCCTTCTCCGGCAACCACGCGGTCGGAGATGGTTTTCATGTTGCCGATCGCGGCGGTGAGAGCGGGGCTGTTCTGGCGAACGAAATCGGTGATGGGGCCAAGCAGGTTGTCGATTTTGTCGCCGGTGAAGCTTTTGGTGACGTTCTCGATGCCGACGGCGACATTGTCCAGCCGCGCCATGATGTCGCTCAAGTCGGGTTGGTCGGCGGTTTCCAAAATGGCCCCGGGCGCGGCTTCCGGAGCCTCCGTGGTCCCGAATCCCAGCGAGAGATAATTTTGCCCCATCAGGCCAGTGAACTTGATGGCGGCCTTGCTGTCGGTCTTGACGACCGCGTCAGGCTTGACGCGAAAGGTAACCTTCACGCGGCTTTCATCCAGACCGATGGCCTCAACGCGGCCAACATCCACGCCGGCCATTTTGACCGGGTCGCCGACCTTGAGTTCCTTCACATCCTTGAAGCGGGCGTGCAGGTTGTGGCCGCGCTTGAAAAAATCCATGCCGCCGACCATCTCGAGGATGATGAAGGCGGACACCAGGGCGAGCGCGAAAAAAATGCCAAGACGGGTTTCAAGCGTGTTTTTCATAGGGCGCGAGACTTCTTGTTGGATTGCATGGCTGCGTGGATGAATTTTTGAATCATCGGGTCATTGTGCTGTTTGACCTCCTCCGGGGTTCCGATGAAGAGGATTTCGCCTTTATGAATAATGGCGATGCGGTCGGCGACACCAAAGGCCAAATCACGGTCGTGCGAAACAACAATGGACGTGGCATGCGTGCGGTCGCGAAGGCTGGCAATTTCCTCTGCGATGGTGACGGCGATGAGGGGATCCAATTCGCTGGTTGGCTCATCGTAAAGAATCAACTGAGGCTCGACGACCAGGGCGCGCGCAATGGCCACGCGCTTCTTCATCCCGCCCGAAAGTGCGCTCGGCATTCGCTCCTCCAGCCCCTGAAGCCCGACCAGATCCAGTTTTTCGGCGACGATCTTTTTTATTTCCTCGGGGGATTTGAGGCGGTGCTCGATCAAGTAAAGGCCGACGTTCTCACCGACGGAAAGGGAATTTAGCAGCGCGCCGGACTGGAAGACCATCGCCATGCGGTATCGGTCGCGGACGCGCGCGGAATGAATCGGCTCGCCCTCGATGAGAATCTCGCCCTCGTCCGGTTTTTCCAGGCCGATGATGTGCTTGAGCAAAACGGTTTTGCCGCTGCCACTGGGCCCCATGATGACGAATATTTCGCCCCGCTTGACCTCGAACGAGACGCCCTTGATCACGGATTGTTTGCCGAAGCTCTTGCGTAAGTTGCGCACTTCGACGCGGACGCTTTCGGCATTGTTGGCAGTGGCACTCATGAAAGAAAATCCGAGAACATCATCACCCGCGTCAAAATATAGTCCATGATGAGGATTAGGATGATGGAATTGACCACAGCCTTGGTCACGGACCGCCCAATGCCGCGCGGCCCTCCGATCGTGACCAATCCCTGATGGCAAGAGACCACGCCGATGATCAGCGCAAAAACAAAGCTTTTAATCAGCCCATGCACCACGTCGCCCACCTCGACAATCTCCCGGAGATTATTGAAATACCCGTCCATGCTGAGGTTGATCTTGGCGTTGAAGGTCGCCACCGCCGCGCCGCCAAACCAGCCGGTCATGATGGAGAAAATCACCAGCAAGGGCAGCCCGATGGCCATCGCCAGCACTCGCGGCAGCACCAAATAATGCACCGGGTTGATATTCATGGTCGTCAGCGCGTCAATTTCCTGATAGACGCGCATCGAGCCGATTTCCGCCGCCATGGCGGACCCGAGACGTCCGGCGATCAGGATGGACATCATCACGGGCCCCAGTTCCTTGCACATGGAGACGCCGACCATGCCGCCGATGACGCTGGACAGACCGCGTTCCACAAGCACTGAGCCGGCCTGGAGCGCGAGAACGCCGCCGATAAACAGCGAGAGAATGCAGGCCATCAGGAGGCTGGCGTTTCCGATTTCGAAAAGCTGATCAAACACTTTGCGGCGGTGACGCCACGCCAAGGGCAGCGACTTCAACGCCTGCACGAACAAGATCAGCATTTCGCCAATGTTTTGAAACATAACTAACGAGCTACCAACGCCTCCGCCCCTTTGGCGGACGCCACGGAGCATGAATTCTTGTTAGATTTTGACAAGCTGGAAGAGCGCTTGTCTTTGCCCACAGGAAGATAAAACAGCCGCCACGATTTGCCATCCCCATCGCGGCGATACTGGAACAAGCCGAACAACGCCGAGCCATGCGTCGCGTCATCGGTTTTGTCGCGCCGATACAGATTCCACAGCAGCGACTGGCTGGAGGCATGAGTTTGGGGATTCTTCTCCGAGCGCCAGACCGACCAGAGGGGAGAATAGTTGCGCTCAATGCTCTTGTTGTTTGGCAGCATCGGCTCAATCGGCGCCAGTATTTGAAGACGCTCCCGGCCGTCCAGGTCCCGCTTCCAGGTAAAAAAGGGCCAGAAGTCCCGGCGTTGCTTGGCGTGGCCGGTCTGGGTGTTGCGCTCGCTGATGTCCGAATACAAGAACAAAAGAATCCGAGTGCGCTCGCGATCCAGAGGGTCGGATTGCAGCCGGTTGTATTTGTAAATGGGCCACAGGTAAAAATCGCTTTGAAGGTGGGCATTGCGGGCTTGGCTGAACAACGGCCAGACCCGGGCGACGGTCTTCCCCTCGCCGCGTGCAAAGACAACCAGTGGCCAGGGGGCGCCGACCTCCCGGTATTTTTTTTCGCGGTCCTCTGTCAGTGTCAGGCCGATGGGCCAGGGCGCTGTGATCGAGTCGCGCTGAGGCGATCGGGTTTTGCTGAACAGCGGAAGGACGGACAATTGGCGCTGCGGATTGTCCGTGCCGATGCCGGTGGTCTCCTTGAGAAAGATGGGCCAGAGCGCGAAAAACTTCTCGTGTCCGCCAAGGGTTTCCACCTCGTCGTAACGGTTGGTGCGGGTGAGCGGATGCCGGGTTTCCGAACCGACCAATGGCCAAACCTGCCATCCGCTCAGGTCGACACCATCGCCACGCCGCATATGAACCACCGGGTAGAGATAGTTGTCGGTGATCACGTCCTTTTTGCGCGTCTGGGAGTAGAGCGGGAAGAGAATGAAGCGGATTTCGTCGCGAAAGAGGCGGTTTTTCAGTTCGCCATAAATCGGCACCAGCGCGGTATAATTTCTCTGCGGATCGGGCGAGCGTTGCTGGAAATAAATAGGAAACAGCGTGAAGCGCTTCGTGCCGTCACCCGATTGCGTCTGTCCCCCGGAAAAACTGAGCAGTTGAATCAGTTGCAGCCGGAATTCCGCGCCGAACTGGTCATACGTGAGCAGCGGGTAGAGGACATCCGTTTCCTGGAGTTCGAGTGATTCATCGGTGGTGTTCGAGAAAAGCGGTGGCAGTGCCCATTGGCGCTGGTCTTCATTTTCCTCCCGATAAAACAAGGGCCCCATGGCTTCAATGCGCTGACCGGAGGAGAGCGTCAGGGGAAAGACATCGAAAAGTGGTCCGAATGAACCAAATCGGGATAGCGTGTCTTCCGCGCGCCCAGCGGTAATTGCCAGCCAGGCAGCACCCAGCAGGGTGAAAATGTGTTTGCCGGTCATGATGAACGCGGACCTTGTTCTAAATTGGCCTGCGATACTACGAGGCAAGCCTGAGGCGTCAAGCCCGGTTCTACCTTGGAAAACAGGCAAATCCCACAAATCGGCGCGCCGGGCGATAACGATACCGTTATTGAAAAACAAGCGGGTTTTGGCCTGTGAATAAAGTTTTCAACATAAGGATTGACGGATGTGGCGCTCATTTTTATGCTCATCGGCACTAACAGAGGTTTTTACCTCGGTTCCTCCGGACCCAGTGTCGGATTGTGCATTCCGCCACTGGGTTTTTTTATCGCCCAACCCCGGTGCATCAGCAGCGTGAGCAGCGAGGGCAAGTATGTCAAACCCTCCTCCATGCAGGCCAACTCACCCATGGACACTACAACCCCCAAGCTCGAAATGCCTTGATGTTCGGCAAACATCAAACTTCCAAAACCGGCAATCGTCGTGAGACCTGAAATGAGCACGGCCTTGCCGGTGCTTTTGGCCAATATCGCCGGATTTTGCTCCTCGGCAAAGCGATTCAAAATGTGAATGCCGTTGGTGACCCCAATGCCAATCACCAACGGGAGCGTCATGATGTTCGCCGGGTTGAAAGGGATGTCCGCGATGCCCATCAGTCCAAGCAACCAGATCACGCCGATGCCGACCGGCAACAACCCCAGCAACACGCAACCAAGACTGCGGAAGTGAATAAGCACCATCACGGCAATGGCCGCAAGGGCGTACCAGGCGGCCTGCTCGTAACTTTCTTTGAGGAGCGTGGTGTATTCGTAAAGCTGCACGGGGGTGCCCGTGATGATCGGATCGCCAATGTCATTGGGATCGAGCGCATTCCTCAGCTCAAAGATGAATTCCTTCTGATAGTCCCGCTGCCAAACATCCTTTTTGGGATAGACCTGAAGCAGGTATTTTCCATGAACGCCCACAAAACGGTTTCGCAACGCCGTTGGCAAATCCTCAACGCGCAGGCTGGCGCTGGTGTCCTGCTGCCGGATTGATTCAAAGGTGTTGCGAAGGTCCACAAACAAGGCCTGTTGATACTCCGCCAGGCGCGCCGCTGAGGAACTGTCCGCCGCGAGCATGAGCCGCCTAAATTCGCTGATGGCCGCGCGCAACGCCCCCAATTGCCGGGCAATCTCCGGCGCGTCGTCTTTTGACGCGTCAATGGCCAGGCCCAGATAACCCTGTAGAGACCAGAGGGTGCGGCTTAGTTCGGGAATGTTGATGGGACCCGAATCGATTTCACCAAACCGCAACCCGGCAACCTCGCGTTTGATCTGCTCAGCGATGGCCAGTTTTTCGTCCTGCTTTTCGGTCAGAAACGGCACCATGGAATCCACGCTGGCAACGCTGGGAAGCGACAGAACTTTCTTCTCCAAGGCAAGCGCTTCCTGGGGCGTGTCCGCGATGACCGCGGCAAAGAGCACGGATTTGGAGGCGGAATTAATCAGTTTTTTCTCAAACACGACCGCAGGCAGCCCTTCGCTCTGCATGTTGAGCAAGTTGTAGTCAAAAAAGACCTTACGGAATTGCGTTCCGGCCAACGCGCAAAGGGTTCCCGTGATGGCCAAGACAATGACCGGCCTGCGGAGCCAGAGGTTTTCGAGGCGGGCTCGGTGGTCCAGCGCCTCGCGGCCCTTTTTTTTGTCCAGGATATTTTGCTTCCCTCGCAGCAGAAGGACCGGCAGCAGGGTCATCATGGGTACCAGGCTCAGGAGCATGCCCCCGCCGCAGATGACGCCCATTTCCTGGATGCCCTTAAAACTGGTGACGGCCATTGCCAGAAACGCGCCGGCCGTGGTGAGCGCCCCGGTGAAAATCCCCAGGCCAGTGTTGACCATGGCAAGCTCCATGGCCTGCCGGGACTCACGGCCATGCCTTAATTCCTCCTCGTACCGTGTGATCAAATGCACGCCAAAATCCATCGCCAGCCCAATGAGAATGGGCACAAACGTGATTGTAAGAATGTTCAGGTGCCCGACGGTCAGCGTCGTGAAGGCCATGGTGTAGCCCAACCCAACTACCAGACAGAGCGTGGCCTTGAGCGGCCGGCCGGTCTGCCGGTACCCAAAGATAAAAATCAGGGCGCACGCGGCGAGAGCGATCAGGCTGGCAAACGTCGAATCCTTCTGGGACTGATTCATTTCGTCCAGTTCCAGCACCGTTTCCCCGGTGACTCCGACGTTGAGGCCAGGCACTTCCAATTGCGTTTCCGCCACCAGTTCACGCAGGCGCTCAATGGCCTTGTGATTCAGTTGCTCTTCCCGGGCTCGCGTGGTCACCAGGTAAATGAGCCCGTTGGCAAAGGTGATGTACATTTCCCTCTCGGCCTCCTCGGCCGCGCCAAAAAGCGCATGAATGCCCGGGGACGGTGGCGACCCTGGCCGCCTCAAGGCGCCCGTCCCCTGAGTGACGATGCGTTCCAGTGCCGGCAACGCCTTGATGAGAGTTTCAGCCTCCGCGTTGGCCTCGGGCCGGGCCGTGCGGAACCGGGTGTTGATGAGGGTAAAAAGCGACACCAGGTTGGTCGATTGAGTGAACTGGCTGATGAACGGGCGATAATCGTGCAGGGTTTTTTGAAGTTCCCGCAGATCCGGCTCTGGCACGAACATCAGCGCCTTGGGGCCCATCATGGGCAAATCGCCCTTGTAGAACACATCCGTGAACAGTTCGGGCTCCTGTTCCAGCCTGGCACCCAGGCGCTCGACAAACTGCCGGTTCTTTTCCGGCGCCTCGCTTTCCACAATCACCACGATGTCGTCCTGCGCGGGGAACTCCTCTTTGAAACGAAGGAAGTTCTGGTGGTATTTCTTCTCCGAGCCAACCAGGTTGTTGCGGCTGGTGTCGAACTCCAGGCTCTTGACGGTGTAAAAAACGCTGAAGACAAAGAGGAAAATCTGCGGGTAAAAGAACCAGCGGGGATGACGGCAGACCGCGCCGGCCAACCGCCGGGGAAGACAAACCATCAACGAGAGGCCTGGCTTGGTGTGATGTTCAGCCATGCGTGAATGCGCCCCGAGTCGCGCGGTTCACTC
>CALJZV010000145.1 GCA_937983475.1 uncultured Verrucomicrobiales bacterium | reverse complement strand
GTGATGATCGTTTTGGCTCCGGGAAGCACTTCATCGGGTTGAACCCGCCTGTGGGCATTGCGGGCGAGGTAGTGCATTTCTCCGTGACGATTGTCGGCCAGCCACCCGTTGAATTGCGCGGCATGGTCGGGCGGCGCGGCGGAGGTGAAGCGGCAGGCGTCAAAACCCAGCTCGCGGGCGCGCTGCGTGATGGCGGCTTTCATCGCTGCCGGCCCCGTGCCAGTTGAAGCTGGTGCAGCACCTGTTGGGCAACCTCCTTGACGGCGCGCCGCTCGGTGTTCACCAGCACATCGGCCTGCCGGTAGAACGGCTCGCGCTGCGACAGCAGGGCGCGGATTTTCTCCAGCGGAACAGGCGACACCAGCAGGGGGCGGTGTCCCTGGTGCCGCACGCGCTCATAAATGGCCTCGGGCGACGCCCAGAGGCAGACGACAAGGGAATGGGTTTTCAGGCTGTTGAGGTTGTCCAGGTTGGCGGCCAGACCGCCGCCGGTGGAAATGACCAACCGCTTTTGCGACGCCAATTCCGCCACCAGTTTGCGTTCCAGTTCGCGGAAGACCGGCTCGCCCTGCTCGGCAAAAATCTGGGTGATGCTTTTGCCCGTGCGCTGTTCGATGGCCATGTCGGTGTCGAGAAACTGAAACCCGATCTGGTCGGCAACCATGTGGCCGACCGACGATTTGCCGGTGCCCATGAAGCCCACCAGGGACAGGTTCTGAATGTTGCGCGGGGCGGACACACGGGTTCTGTAGCACAGAACGGCCCGATGGGAAATCCCGGAAGTGGCGCGATGTCAGCGTTTTTTTTCCGCGAAGCGGGAATGCACCTCCGATTCCGCGTTTGGAAGATGGTCGGCAAGGTAACGCAAGGCGCCCGCCAGATTGCGAGCGCGGGGCGCTTCGCCGTTGCCCGCGGGCCAACCCTCGCGCTGCCGGGAACGGTCGCCGTCGGTTTCCTCGGTCTGGTCGTGAAAGAGGATTTGCTGGGTTGGAAACGGAAGGTCCACACCGTTGGACAGCAGGGTCTTTTTTATTTCGCTTATGACCTTGTCCGAGGCATCCATGGCATCGGCCCGGCGCGGGGGCATGATCCACCAGCGCGCCCGAAGCGTGACCGAGCTGTCGGCCAGGCCGACCACCAGCACGTCGGGCGCGGGGTCCTCAAGCACATCCTCAAAGCGGTTGATGGCCTCGAGGATCAGTTTTTTGGCGCGGTCAATGTCGTCGCCGAAACCGATGCCGACGTCGCATTGGAGGCGGCGTTTTTCGTAGGCGGTATGCACAATCACCGATTCGGTGAACAGGTCGGAATTGGGAATCACCACGCGCCGCCCGTCGTAGGTGCGAATGGTCGTGGCGCGGGTCTGGATGTCCTCAACGGTGCCTTCAAAGTCGTTCACTTTGATCTGGTCCTCGATGCGAAAGGGCTCGGTCAACAGCAAAAGAATGCCCGCCAGAAAGTTTTGCAGCACGTCCCGGAAGGCGAAGCCAAAGGCCACGCCAGTGAGCCCCAGCAATTGGATCAACTGGCTGGGCTTGAATGTGGGCAGGGCGATGACCAACGCCACGAGCAGTCCCAGAATCATGATGGCGCCCTGGGACAAACGGGCCAGCACCAGACCCAGGTTTTGATGATGCTTGCGCTTCATGGAAAAGCGACGCACCAACGAGCGAACGCCTTTTCCGGCGAAATAAAAAACCGCAAATACAACCAGCGCAGCAACGATGTAGGGCAGCCGTTCCACGGCGGTGTTCATCATGCCTCGCAATGATTCAATGGCCTCTGAGAAATCCAAGTTCATGGCCTCTTTCCTTTGTGGGTTGAAAATCCCGACTCTAAAGAAATTTCGGCGGGAACTTGCCAATGGCAATCGGGAGCCCGCAGGAGGCGCGCGTACCTCAAATTCCGAACAGCGCGACCGTTAAATCACGTAGTCCAGCGGGTTGTCATGGCGTCCTTGAAGCAGGCGCACCCGCTCGCACAACTGGGCGACGGTTACTTTCTCCAGGATTTTTACAATGGCCTCGCGCACTTCAATCATCACGCTGCGAATGCCGCACTTGTTTTCGTCCGGACAGGAGCACTTCTCGTAAAACCGCTCGCTGGCGCAGCTCACCGGCGCCAGGGGGCCCTCGAGAAAGCGGATCACCTCGGCCAGGGTCACCTGGTCGGGCGGCAGGCGCAACCGGTAACCCCCTGCGACACCCCGGCGGCTTTCCAGAATGCCGCGATCCTTGAGGTCGTTCAGTATTTGTTCCAAAAAGCGCTTGGGAATGTTTTGCTGTTCGGAGATGGTCTGGATGCGCACGACGTTTTGGCCGTAATTGAGGCCAAGCACGACCAGAGCGCGCAACGCATATTCACCTCGCAGCGACAGTTTCATGTGTTAAACAGGACCAACCAGCCGAGATTTCGTTACAGGATGCAGAAGTGATTTTTTGAAGGCAAATGCAATTTTTGATAATCTCGATTGACATACTGTAGATTATAATTTAACCACTCCTCACCGTTGCTGCGTGTGTTGTGTCGGCGACCTTTGACTTTGAGATAAATGAAACTGTTCTGGAGAGTTTTTTTGCTGTTGTGGCTGGCGCTGTGGGGCGTCCAGGCCCGCGAAGTGGCGCTCTTGAACGTCTCCTACGATGCCACCCGCGAATTTTATCACGACATCAACGAACTCTTTGCCGCCGACTGGCAGCGGAAAACCGGCGACACGGTGGTGATCCGCCAGTCCCATGGCGGCTCGGGCAAGCAGGCCCGCTCGGTGATTGACGGGCTGGAGGCCGACGTGGTGACACTGGCGCTGGCCTATGACGTGAACGCGTTGCATCAGAAGGGCGGTTTGGTTGCCAAGGACTGGCAAAGCCGGTTGCCGCATAACAGCACGCCCTACACCTCTACGGTCGTGTTTCTGGTCAAGAAGGGGAATCCCAAGAAGCTCCTGGACTGGGGCGACCTGGTGCGTCCCGGCGTGCGCGTGCTGACGCCCAATCCCAAGACCTCCGGCGGCGCGCGATGGAATTATCTGGCGGCCTACGGCTACGCGCATCGCACGCACGGCGGCGACGAGGCCAAGGCGCGGGCGTTCATTGACCGGCTCTACCGCAACGTGCCGATCCTGGACGGCGGCGCACGCGGATCCACCAGCACCTTCATGCAGCGGCGCATTGGGGACGTGCTGATCTGCTGGGAAAGCGAGGCGCTGCTGGCGTTGCGCGAACTGGGGCAGGGCAAATACGAGCTGGTCTATCCGAGCATGAGCATCCTGGCCGAGCCGCCGGTGTCGGTGGTGGACAAGGTGGTGGACAAGCGCGGCACCCGCGCCGTGGCGGAGGCCTACCTGCAATTTCTCTTCACCGAACCGGCGCAGGAACTGGCCGCCAAACATTCTTCCCGGCCGTGTTCCGAGGAAAAAAAAAAAAAATATGGGGCGGTGTTTCCCCCGGTGAACTTGTTC
>CALJZV010000144.1 GCA_937983475.1 uncultured Verrucomicrobiales bacterium | reverse complement strand
TAAACCTGTAAAGCCCTACAACCAGCCATGCCCAGAAGTTTTGAGCGCCCTCGGGCACCTCCTTGACATTGCGCATGGCAATCTGGGCAAAAATGATGAGAAACAGCGCAACACCCCAAGTTACCACCATGGAGTTGGTGATCTTGAACCAGCCAAATTCCTTGATAATGGGCGCTGCCTGGGGCAGGCCATGGTGCGCAACCTCCCCGCCATGAACCACTCCGGCTGGTTCAGCTTGAGGCACATCGGGGTTGACAATTTGTTCGCCGGACACGCCAAACGCGGTCCCAACCAACAACACAACGGCCGTCAATAATAATCTAATGGTGCGCATGCGCAAAAAACCAAACTGCCTTCGGGGGGAAAATTCCCCGGTTGAATAACAAATTGTCTGCTCGAAAGCGGGGAGAACTTGCATGAACGTGAAATTTTTCACAAGGGTTTTTTTGCCCAAATTTACACCAGACGAAGAGCAATAAAAATTAACACTCTGCGGGAGCCGTCAGCCCCAATTTCACATGGTGAGGATGGGCTCAATGATATTCCTGGATGGTGCGAACGGCGTAGCCGCTTTTCTTCAGTGCGGCGATGCCCAGCGCGGCCGCCTTGGCGCCCGAAAGCGTGGTCATGATCGGCGTGCCGGAATAGACGGCGGTGGTGCGGATTTTTACCTCGTCCGCGCGGGGCGTCTGGCCAGCGGGGGTGTTGATGACCAACTGAATTTCACGGTTTTTGAGCAGGTCCAGCGCGGTCGGGCGACCCTCGGCGATCTTGAAAATGCGTTGCACCTTCAGTCCGGCCTTTTCCAGCACCCCCGCCGTGCCGCCGGTGGCGATCAGTTCAAAACCCATCTCGGCGAACTGCCGCGCCACATCCGCGACCTGCGCCTTGTGCGCGTCACTGACGCTGATGAAGACCTTGCCGGACAGCGGCAGCGAGGAGTTGGCGGCCATTTGGGACTTGGCATAAGCCACGCCCAGATCGGCATCAATGCCCATGACCTCGCCTGTGGAGCGCATTTCCGGCGAAAGCAGGATGTCCTGCCCGTGAAATTTGTTGAAAGGAAAGACCGATTCCTTGACCGCCCAGTATTTGGGCCAGATTTCCTGAGTGACACCCAATTCCTTGAGAGTTTTGCCCGCCATCACCTTGGCAGCCATCTTGGCCAGAGGAACGCCGATGGCCTTGCTGACAAAGGGCACGGTTCGCGACGCGCGGGGGTTGACTTCCAGCACGTAAACGGTCTCGCCCTTCACCGCGTATTGGACATTCATCAGGCCGATGACCTTCAACTCGCGGGCCATGGCGTGGGTGTATTCACGGATGGTATCAATGACCTTCTGGGACAGCGTGTGGGGCGGCAGCACCATGGCCGCGTCGCCGGAGTGCACCCCTGCAAATTCAATGTGTTCCAGCATGCCGCCCACGACGATGGTTCCTTTGGCAGGGTCATCAAAATGGCCGACATCCGCGATGCAATCGACGTCCACCTCGGTGGCGTCTTCGAGAAATTTGTCCACCAGCACGGGGCGCTCGGGCGAGGCCTCCACGGCAAAGCGCATGTAATGCGACAGTTCGGCATCGCTGTAAACAATCTGCATCGCGCGGCCACCCAGCACGAACGACGGCCGCACCAAGACCGGATACCCCAAGCGTTTCGAGACTTCCAGAGCCTCGGCTTCGTTGGTGGCGATGCCGTTGGGCGGTTGCGGAATGTTCAGCTTGTTGAGCATGGACGCGAAAAGCTTGCGGTCCTCGGCAATCTCAATGCTCTGGGGCGAGGTGCCGATGATGTTAACGCCGTTTTTCTGCAGGCCCAGCGCCAGATTGAGCGGGGTCTGGCCGCCGAACTGCGCAATTGCCCCCCAGCATTTCTCGCGCTCGTAGATGTGCAGCACGTCCTCGAGCGTCAGCGGTTCAAAGAACAGTTTGTCGCTGGTGTCGTAATCGGTGGAAACCGTCTCCGGGTTGGAATTGACCATCAGCGTTTCAAAGCCGTCCTCTTTCAGCGCAAACGCCGCGTGCACGCAGCAATAGTCAAACTCGATCCCCTGCCCGATGCGCTGGGGGCGCCCGCCCAGTCTCATCACCGTTTGTTTGCCCGCGGGCGTCACTTCATCATCGCCGCGGTCGTAGGTCGAGTAATAGTAAGGCGTGTAGGCTTCAAATTCCGCGGCGCAGGTGTCCACCAGGCGATAGCTGGGAACCAGCCCGAGCTTCTTGCGCTCGGCGCGGACCGCGTCCTCGGTCTGGCCGGTCAAATGAGCAATCTGGCGGTCGGAGAATCCAAGGGATTTGGCTTTGGCGAGGAGGTCTGCGTTCATGTTCTCTACAGGCGTCAAATTTAAAAACGGGCAAAGTAAGCCTCAGACCGCCGACGCTGGCAAGCCTTTCGCGGAACCCGGCAATTTTCCCGCGGAAGTTTGTGGCAAATAAAAAACTACACTTGCGCCAGCGGTGAATTTAACTAACGTAGGTTGCTCAAGATGGCGGAGTAGCCAAGTGGTAAGGCAGGGCTCTGCAAAAGCCTTATGCATCGGTTCGATTCCGATCTCCGCCTCCAGTTCCTCAAAAGACTTTTTTATTTTTCGCCGGTCATCTGCCACAGTCTTTATTGTGCCGAGGGTTTTCATCGTCAGCGACATCCATTACGCCGGACCCGCCGAGCAGGCTCGCCCGTTCCACGAACTGCGATCGGTGGCCAACCCGGTATTGCGCCAGGCGTTGCGCCTTTACCGCAATCATGTGTGGCTCAAAAATCCCTTGGCGCACAATCCCCTGCTGGACCGCTTTCTGGAGCGAGCCCGCGGCGCGGATTACGTGGTCGCCAACGGGGACTACGCCTGCAATTCGTCGTTCACGGGGTTGAGCGATGACGCGGCGTTTGAAAGCGCCCGCATCTGCCTGGAAAAACTCAGCTCCGCCTTCAAGCCCCGCTTTCAGGCGACCATCGGAGACCATGAACTGGGCAAGCTCAGCCTGGTGGGCAACACCGGCGGAATGCGGCTGGAGAGCTGGCGGCGCACGACGCGCGATTTTGGCATCGAGCCTTTCTGGCAGGTGACCATGGGCAATCACCTGCTCATCGGTATCTGCTCCTCACTGGTGGCCTTTCCGGTGCTGGAGCCCGAAAGCCTTCCTGAAGAGCGACCGGCCTGGCGCGAGTTGCGCGCGGCGCATCTGGAGGACATTCGCCGGGCCTTTGACTGTCTTCGCCAAGGCCAAAGGGTGGTTTTATTTTGCCATGACCCGACCGCTCTGCCGTTCCTGCTCGATGAGGAGCCGGTCCGGCGAAACCTGGCGCGCCTGGAACTGACCATCATCGGCCACCTGCATTCGCCGCTGGTCCTGTGGAAAAGCCGGATGCTCTCGGGCATGCCGGCGGTCCGGTTTTTGGGCAACAGCGTGCGCAAGTTCAGCTCGGCCCTGAGGCAGGCGCGGCACTGGAAGGCGTTTAATGTTCACCTCTGTCCGTCGCTGGCCGGGATTGAACTGCTGAAGGACGGCGGCTTCCTGGAACTTCAACTGGATGATGACCGGCCGGCGCTCGTGACCCGCCACCGGATTCCACGATGAAAGGTCGCGCATTCTTTTAAGTCGCCGCGAGCTTTCCAAATTGTCTTTGTCTCTATGCCGGGCTTACACTTCTTCAAGACAACGCACTAAGACAACGACAATGTGATCCGTGAACCCGTGACGACCGGGCCGAAACCATGAAACTCAACTACGGACTGCAACTCGCATACTGCACGAACATTCACCGCGGCGAGAGCTGGCAGGAAACCTTCGCGGCGCTTCAGCAACACACGCTGGCCGTGCGCGACAAGGTTTGTCCCAAGGGGCCCTACGCCATCGGCCTGCGTCTGAGCGACCAGGCCTCGCGCGAGCTGAGCGAGCGCCAGACCCTGCTGGATTTCCGCCGCTGGCTCGACAGGGAGCACTGCTACGTGTTCACGATCAATGGCTTTCCCTATGGCCGATTCCACGGCACAAAGGTCAAGGAGCGTGTTTACAGTCCGGACTGGACGTCCGTGGCGCGCCTGGACTACACCAACCGGCTGTTCGACCTGCTGGCCCAATTGTTGCCGCCGGAAATCGAGGGCAGCGTCAGCACCGTGCCCGGGTCCTTCAAGGAATTTGTCAAAACCCCCGACGAGCTTCGCGCCATCCGCACCAACGTCTGGCACTGCGTGGAGCACGTCGCCCGCGTCAGCGAGCAGACCGGCCGCCGCATGCATCTGGGGCTGGAGCCCGAGCCGCTCTGCCTGCTGGAGACCTCGACTGAAACGGTTCATTTTTTCGAAAGGCTCCGCTCCGAGCATCAGCATGATTCGCGTCTGACCGAGTATCTCGGCGTCAATTATGACACGTGCCATCTGGCGGTGGAATTCGAGGACCCCGTCCACGCCATTTACAATTTGCAGCGCCATCAGATTCGCCTGAGCAAACTGCACTTGAGTTCCGCGTTGAAGGTCAAGCCGACCCCGGAGGCCTTGGAGCAGCTCCGCGCCTTCGCCGACGACGTCTATCTGCACCAGGTCGTCGTGCGCGAGCCCAACGGCGATTTGCTCGCCTACCGCGACCTGCCCGACGCGCTGAACCGGATCGTGCCAGATCCCGAAAAGGAGGAGTGGCGCATCCATTTTCACATTCCACTGCACAGCGCGCCAACGGAGCTGTTCGAGACCACGACCGATCATTTGCTCGGTGTCCTGGACATTCTGGCAGGCAACCCAGCCCTCTGCTCCCACCTGGAAATGGAAACCTACACTTGGGAAGTGCTCCCGCAGGCCATGAAAAACCGGGGCGTCGAGGAACAGATAATTGCGGAATATGAATGGTGCCTGGCGCGATTGAAGGAACGCGGTCTGGCCCCCTGAGAAGCGGCCCCGTTTTCGCTTTTGCCCTGCCGCTGAGGACCGGGCTTTGCTGTGGATTTTTCACAGGGGTTCCACTAGGTTTTTCCCATGCCGGAAAAAAAGTTGAGCGAGATTCCCCGCGCGTTGCGCGAGCAGTACGAGAAAGGACTGGCCGCGTTCCAGCGCCAGAACCTCGACTACGCTCTGACTATTTTTTCAAAGGTATTGGAAAGTGAGCCCGGTTTTTTTGAATGCCGACAGGCATTGCGGGCCGCGCAATTCAAGCGGTCGGGAGAAAAAACCAGCTTCTTCAAGAAAGTCATTGGCACGGCCAGCGCGTCTCCCCTGATTGCCAAGGGCCAACTGGCGTTGCGGTCCAACCCGATTGATGCCATCCGCATTGCCGAGGACATTTTGAACAACGACCCCAGCAGCGCTTCCGCCCACAAACTGCTGGCCGATGCGGCACTGGCGGCGGATTTTCCCAAGACCGCCATCCTGTCGCTGGAAATCGTGCTCAAGAACGCCCCCAAGGACACCGACATCATTCGCAAACTGGCCGACACCTACGCTCACACAGGCCAGATAAACAAGGCCGAGGCGCTGTTTCAGGAACTGGTCCGGGCCAACCCGCACGACCCGGAGCTGATGCAGGCCTACAAAAATCTCACGGCAAAAAAAACCCTCGTCGAGGGCGGCTATGAAGCATTGGCAGGCGGCACAGGCTCGTATCGCGACATTTTGCGCGACAAGGAACAGGCTGTTTCCATCGAGCAGGAGAACCGCGAAGTGAAGGACGAGGAAGTGGCCGACCGGTTGATTCGCGATTATGAAGCGCGCCTGGAGAGTGAACCCGGCAACTTCAAGCTGATGCGCAACATCGCCGAGCTTTACGAGAAGAAAAAAAACTTCGACCACGCTGTTGCCTGGTACCAGCACATGATTGCCTCGGGCATGACCGATCCCTCCATCGAAAAGGCCATCGCCGAAACCATGGCGCGCAAATTTGACTACCTCATGAGCCAGCTTGACGCCTCGGCTCCCGACTACGAAGAGCAACTGACGCGGTTGCAGGCTGAACGAAAAGCTTTTGTCATCGAGGAAACCCGCAAACGCGTGGACCGGTATCCCACGGACCTGCAACTGCGCTTCGAGCTGGGACAGCTTTATTATTCCGCAGGCAAAATCAGCGAGGCCATCCAGGAACTTCAAAAGGCGCAGGCCAATCCGCATCGCCGCATCCAGGCGCTGGGGCTGCTCGGACAATGCTTTGCGCGGCGCGGCATGAACGATTTGGCGTCGCGCACCCTCCAGAACGCCATCAAGGAAAAACAGGTGTTCGATGACGAGAAAAAGGAACTGGTGTACGCGCTCGGGTGTGTGTTGGAAAAAATGGGCAAGGCCGAGGAAGCCATCGAACAGTTCAAGCTCATTTACGAGGTGGACATCGGCTACAAGGACGTCGCCGCCAAAGTGGATGCCTATTACGCCGCCGGTTAATTGAATCCCCGTTGCTGTTTTGTGCCAACCTCAATACCCTTCGCCCCATGACAACTGCCGCTGTCGACCGCCTTGGAACCCAAGCCATGAAGGACCGTGTTCCCACCGTGGACCAAATCATGGTCGAGGAACGCGCCGCGTCCTTCACCAAGCGCAGCATCAAGGCCGCCGCCAAAATGGACGGGCTCAAGCTGGCGGTTTCGATGATGGATTTGACCACTCTCGAGGGCAAGGACACGCCCGGCAAAGTCGCCTACCTTTGCCGCAAGGCCCTCAGCCCGATTGACAGCAAATATGGCGTGCCCAGTTGCGCTGCCGTTTGCGTATATCCGAACATGGTCAAGTACGCCCGGAAATTTCTGGGCGAGGATTCGCCCGTCCACGTCGCCGCCGTGGCGACCGGGTTTCCCAGCGGCCAATACCCGCTGCGCACCAAGCTGGAGGAAACCCGCCGCGCGGTGGGCGAAGGCGCGGATGAAATTGACATGGTCATTGACCGCTGCGCCTTCCTTGCGGGTGATTATGCCAAGGTCTTCGACGAAATTGCCGCCACCAAGGAAGCCTGCGGCACCGCGCATCTGAAGGTCATTCTGGAAACCGGCGAACTGGTCACCTACGACAACGTCCGTTTGGCCAGCCAGATTGCGATGGAAGCCGGCGGCGATTTCATCAAGACCTCCACCGGCAAGGTCAGCCCCGCAGCGACGATGCCCGTCACGTTGGTGATGCTGGAGGCCATCCGCGATTACTTTTTCGAAACTGGCATTCGCATTGGGATGAAGCCTGCCGGCGGCATTCGCACCGCCAAGCAGGCGCTCCATTACCTGGTGATGGTGAAGGAAACTCTGGGTGACGACTGGCTGAATCCGGACATGTTCCGCTTCGGCGCCAGCACACTTGTCAACGACGTGCTGATGCAGGTGGTCAAAACCGCCGAGGGCAATTACCAGAGCGCGGACTATTTTTCACTTCCCTGACGGATAATTAAAACCCGAACGCCTCATTTCGAAACCACCTTGAGCACTTCCAACAAGGCCAGGTCCTTCTCAGGACCCTTGATAAAATCCATGGACCGCAGATAGCGCAGTCGTTCACTCTCGGGCGTTTTGGGGTCCGTGATCAATTTCACCAGATAGGGCAGGGCCGCCTGTGTTCGTGAACGCCAGATGATTTCCCTTCCGCCGGGCGTGTTCCAATCATCGCCGACCAGCTTGATCCAGGCATTGAAGAAATCGGTTTCATTGCGCCACATGCACCTGCCCAGCGCCTCCCGATACCCACGGTCCACGCCGTCGCGCTGGCCGGCCAGTTTGGCGCACAGAGCCTGAGCTACAGTCCGG
>CALJZV010000143.1 GCA_937983475.1 uncultured Verrucomicrobiales bacterium | reverse complement strand
CACCTTGAGGTTTCTCCGCTTTGCCTCGCGAACCGCTGCCAGCGTGTCGGCCGTTTCGCCCGATTGCGAGATGGCCAGCAGTAAACTGCGCTCGCTGGCTGGCGCATTGCGATAGCGGTATTCGCTGGCGTATTCCACCTCCACGGGAATCTGCGATAATTCTTCAATCAAATACTCGGCAATCAGTGCGGCATGTCGACTGGTGCCGCACGCGGTGATGATGATGCGGTCAATGCTCTTTATTTCGTCATTGGTAAAGCGCACTTCATCGAGTTGAACGGCGTTTTCCTTCAGTCTACCGCTCAATGCCCGAGAAACGGCGCACGGCTGCTCGTAAATTTCCTTGAGCATGTAATGCGGAAATTCCCCGCGCTCCACGGCGTCGGACTTCATGGGAATTTCGCGGAATTGAACCTGGATTTTACCGCTCAAACCCCGCTCGACTGAAAAACCCTGGGGGGTTAGCGTCGCGACATCGCCGTCCTCCAGGTCGGCCACTTTATTGGTCGTGGAGATGATGGCGTTAGCGTCGCTGGCCAGCAGGTGCTCATCCGGCGTGATGCCAATCAACAGCGGCGAATCACGTCGCGCACCGATAATCAAGTCGGGATAGTCGGCGCAAATCACCGCGATGGCGTAAGTGCCGGTGACTTCCTTCAGCGCCTGTCGGACTGCGGTTGCCAAAGGGTGGCGGCGTGTCCCGGAGCGGCTTCGTTTTGGGCAAAGCGATTGGTAGTGGCGTCCAATCAGGTGCGCCAGCACTTCAGTGTCCGTGGCGGATCGAAACACATGGCCTGCCTGTCGCAGCCGTTCCCGCAGGCGCTCATGATTCTCGATAATGCCGTTGTGAACCACGGCGATACGTCCGCTTAAGTCCATGTGAGGATGGGAATTTCCGTCCGTGGGCGGTCCGTGCGTGGCCCAGCGGGTGTGGCCGATGGCAACGCTTGCGGCCAGCGGATCCTCGATCAGCAGCGGCGCCAGGCCTGAGTCAATGGTTCCTTTGCGCTTGCGTATAGTGATGGTGTGGCCGGACAGCGCAGCCAGACCGGCACTGTCGTAACCCCGGTATTCGAGCATTTTTAAACCGTTTAACACAACCGGGACGCCATTTTTGCGCCCCACGTAACCGATGATTCCACACATTTTCTCCTCCTTTAAGGCTGCATAGCATGCTGCCTGAACGGCAGTATGTCTAATTATGTTTATTAGAAAATTGGACCTTTCTCAAGACGTGTAGGCTTCATTTTGCCATTGGCAAAACCATGATGGCGAATAACGGTGATGTTGTGAACCGGTCGATTCACGTGGCCTCGCCTCCTGAAAAACCGCATTTGATCTATGACGGGGATTGCCGCTTTTGCTCGCTGTGGATTCAACGGTGGAGGGCCATGACCGGAGAAGCTGTGGAATATCTGCCGTCACAGGATCCCCTCGTGGCGGATAGGTTTCCGGAAATTCCCCCAGAGGCTTACCTCAATTCCGTTCAGCTAATCGAGCCGGATGGACGAGTTTACACAAGCGCCGAGGCGGTGATGAGATCGCTTGCCAAAGCCCCCAACCGCGCCTGGATGTGGAAGGCGTATCAACGACTGCCGGGCGCAGTGTTCGTGAGCGAATTTGCCTACCGGTTTGTGGCAGCGCACCGAACCGCCTTTTCCGCCCTCACTTGGTTGGGGTGGGGAACCAATGTCGAGCCAGCTTCTTATTTTTTGACAAGGTTGGTATTTCTTCGCGTACTGGGGCTCATTTACCTCATGGCGTTCGCCTCGCTTTCGGTGCAGATGCTTGGACTGGTCGGCAGCGGAGGTATTCTGCCCGCTTCCGAGACGATGAGCGCGGTTCGCGCGCAGTGCGACCAGATGGGGCTGGGCTGGGACCGTTACCGGTTGTTTCCAACCTTATGCTGGCTTGGGGCTGGGGATGCAGCCCTTCAGGCGCAGTGTGGGATGGGGGCGGTGCTGGCGGCGCTTTTGGTCGCCGGGGTGGCGCCCCAACTTTGCCTGGCCGGGTTGTGGCTTCTCTACCTTTCGCTGACTACCATCGGTCGCGAATTCATGGCCTATCAATGGGACAACCTCTTGCTTGAGGTCGGTTTGCTGTCCATATTTTTCGCGCCACGCGGGCTGTGGCCAAAACAGTTGGCTGAATCCGATCCTCCAAAAATATTTCTTTGGCTCCTTCGCTGGTTGTTGTTCAGACTGATGTTCCTTTCTGGCGTGGTAAAATTAACCAGCGGTGATCCCACATGGCGCAACCTTGACGCACTTTCATTTCATTATGAAACGCAGCCGTTGCCCACGTGGCTGGGCTGGCATGCTGACCAATTGCCGGATTGGTTTCATCAGTCATCGGCTGTGATGATGTTCGCCATCGAACTGGCTGTGCCGTTTCTAATTTTCTTACCGCGCCGGTTGAGGTTTTTGGCAGCGCTGGCCTTTGTCGCGCTGGAATTGTTGATCGCGGCCACCGGGAACTACGGCTTCTTCAACTGGCTGACCATCCTGTTGTGTTTGCTGTTGTTGGACGATTCCATGATTCAGCGATGGCTGCCCAAAAAATTCGTTTTAAAATTTCCCTCTAGGGTGGTTGTGCCAGCGACCGCGGCATTTAAATTCCGCCTTGGGTTAGCCGCGATCTTCGCCGCAATGGTCGCCGTGGTGACGTTCATTCAAATCAGCAGCGCGTTTCGAGTTCAGAGGCAATGGCCGAAACCGGTGGCTTCAATTTACCAATGGATGAGTCCCCTTCGCAGTGTCAATGCCTACGGCTTGTTCTCGGTGATGACCACCAGTCGTCCTGAAATCATTGTTGAAGGCAGCAATGATGGCGTCCGTTGGCAGGCATACGAGTTTCGCTACAAGCCTGGTGATGTTCAGCACCGGCCGGCCTTTGTCGCCCCGCATATGCCGCGGCTGGACTGGCAGATGTGGTTTGCCGCGCTCGGTGACTACCGTCACAACCCCTGGTTCCTCCAATTTTGTCACCGCCTGATGGACGGCGCGCCCGAGGTGCTGGCCTTGTTGAAGCACAATCCATTTCCGGAATCGCCTCCGCGTTACTTGCGCGCTCACATGTACGATTATCAGTTTGCTGACGGGAAAACCCGTCGCGAAACGGGTTCCTGGTGGGTCCGCGATTCCGAACGGCTTTATTTTCCTGGGAGGATTGAAAACCCCGCCCAATAAACTTTCTATCAACAAGGGTGGCGCTCACTTATTGAGGCCGTTGTGATGAAAAAAGGGTTGCATTCCGATGCTGTTGGAACACGCTTCGCACTCATGCGGGAGAGTTCCAGACAACAGGAGCAGAGGAGCCAATTTTTATGAACTGGTTTTACGTTGAAAATGGACAACAACGCGGCCCGGTCAGTGACGCCGATTTGGCGAATCTAACGCGCACCGGAGTCATTCAACCCGACACTCTGGTCTGGCGGGAAGGCATGGCCGATTGGCAGCCTTACAGCAAAATAAACCGGGGAAACGCCAGCACTTCATCCGCGGCCCCAGGCATGGCCAGCTCGGGCGTTGTCTGTAGCGAATGCGGCGGAACCTTCCGCATGGATGAGATGACGCGACACGGTCACCTCAATGTTTGCCCCACCTGTAAGCCGGCCTTTCTCCAGAAACTCCGGGAGGGTGCCGTGTCCGTCGGGGTGATGGAATACGCCGGCTTTTGGATTCGCGCCGGGGCCTCCATCGTGGACTCGCTCATCATGGGTGTTTTAGGAAGCATTATTGGGTTCCTCTTTGGAATTGGTGCCCCACCTGGAGATTCGCCTGAACAGATTCTGACCGCACAGGGTGCCGCTTCGGGCGTGGGTTTCCTTATCGGCATGGCATATTACGTTTTTTTCAACGGCAAGTTCGGCGCGACACCCGGCAAAATGGTCTGCGGCATCAAGATCGTTACTGAGGAGGGGTTGCCCATCGGTTATGGGAGGGCCTTCGGGCGTTATTTTGCCTCCATCCTTAGTGGCTTGTTGTGCGGTGTTGGTTATCTGATGGTTGCGTTCGATGATGAAAAACGGGCATTGCACGACCGGATTTGCCGAACCCGGGTGATTAAAAAATAAACACGACGAACGGCGGCGACGGGTCTCGCACGGTTGTGGTTTATTTTCTCCGCAGCAAAAGCACCCAGTCGCTGCCCTCCGGTTGAACCACATCGCACGTCTGCGCGCCGATGACTGCGGTCACGGGCTTTGTTTCGCCATTGATCAAATGAACCCATTCCATCGCTGCGCTGCGGGGCAATTCATTCAGGTTGAGGGAAACCGTTTTTACGGACGGAGCGTAAACCACCGCAATATCTTTATCTGGGGTTCGTCCAGTCGCGACCTTTTCTCCCGCCACGAGCGATGGCGCAGACTCCAGTCGCCACCATTCGATACTTTTTAGAAAGCCAGCCAAAGCGCCAGATGAGGTGCCCGTAGCGCCGGCGATCCGCGCCCCCAATAATCGAGCCAACAGTTCGCTGCGGTCGGTCTGATGCCCGATCAATAGCACGGGTTTTTGGGGCTGTTGAGGTGCCTTCGTTTTGGAACCAGCTATCGAGGTAGCGCTTTGAGGCGCCGCACCGATAATGTCGAACCACTGCTCGTTTTCAAATGCCGGCCACTGGTGCGGCTCGGTCCAAAGCACCACCGGCGCGTGGGATAGGCCGCCGCCAAAGACGGCTTGCCCCAATTGGATGACGTCCTGGGATGTTGCCGCGCGCGCGTCGAGAATCCACACGACCGGCTCGGCATTGAGTCGGGCCGCCAGTTGGCGGGCGGCGGCAATGGAGCTGTCTTTGTCTTTACCCAATGTCAACACGGGAGCGCTCACCATGCCCTTGCTGCTGATGAGAGCGGATCGAGACTCGACCTCGGCAAAATAGCCTTCATGCGTGTAGGCGCCCAGAGGCGTTGCCGGCCATTGGATGACCGAAAATTGCTCGGCATGACGAAAGGCAATCTCATGCGGCCAGGCATCCTGGGAGAGTCGGTCCACAGGCGCACCCAGCCAAAGAAACGGGGTTCCGTCTTCATAGGCCAAGTGGCGCTTGGTGTGGGCGATCCCGAGAAATCCGTGCTTCTCAAAAATCGAGTTCCCTGCCGGGGCGACGCATAAAAACGCGCCGCGTTGATGGTGCAGGCTCTTGTCAGAAACATCGGCGCTTTCGGTTAAATATTCCCAGCGGCCAATTTCATCGGGGGCAAAGCGCACACGCCAGAGGCGGGGGCCGTCCTGGAAGGCGAGGCAGCGTTTTATTTTTCCAGAAGGCGCGATGAATGATACCACCATCCGCTGGGCCGGGGCAGGGGATGCTTTTGCCTTTGCCCCTTGAAAGCTCTGTTCAAAACGGCTGTATTTGGGCACCAGCGGCAGTTTTTCAGGCTTCCGCGTGGCGCAGGCCGTTGCCAGAAGCAAAATAATCAGTGAGGTTGCCGAAAGGATTCGATTCATCGGCAGCATCTCACAGTAAATTGAAAACAGTGTCAAATTGTCGGCGGTAAGTTAGGGTTTTTTTATGCCGGTTGAGTTTAAAGATTATTACAAAATTCTTGGTGTTTCCCGGACTGCATCCGACGAGGAAATCCGCAAGGCATTCCAGAAACTGGCGCGGGAATACCATCCGGACGTGGACAAGAACAAGGCCGAGGCCGAGGAGCCCTTCAAGGACATCAATGAAGCCTACGAGGTGTTAAGCGACCGCGAAAAACGCCAGAAATACGACGCGCTGGGTGAGGACTGGAAGCGGGCCGGCGCCTTTGGTCCAAGGACTGCGCGCCCCGGTGGCGGGCGGATGCGACGGGACATCCCTCGAGAGGATTTTGAGTTTGGCGGGACGGGCTTCAGTGATTTTTTTGAACAGTTTTTTGGTTCCTTTGCCGGACGCGGATTTGGCTTTGGGCGACGCCCTTCCTCCGACGAAGCCGTGATGCGAGGACGCGATGTTGAGGCAGACATTCTGGTGACGCTGCACGAGGCCATGAACGGCTCGGTCCGGCGGGTTACCCTTCGGCACAACGCCCGGTGCGAGCGGTGCGGCGGCATGGGGCGCACTCAAATGGGCCAGTGTTCAGAGTGCGAGGGTGAGGGAATCGTGTCGAAAATCCAAAACTATCAGGTCAAGATCCCGCCCGGCGTCCGCGAGGGCCAGCGGCTGCGTCTGGCCGGCCACGGAGAGAGCGGATTGGGAGGCGGACCTGCGGGAGACCTTTATCTCAGAGTAAGATTCGCGGCACATCCCGACTTCCGCGTGGAAGGGGGCGATTTGCATTATGAATTGCGCCTGTCTCCCTGGGAGGCGGCGCTGGGAACCAATGTCCTGATTCCCACTCTGAGTGGGTCGGTCAACATCCGGGTGCCGCAAGGCACGCAGAATGGCCAGAAACTTCGGGTCAAGGGGCGGGGGTTGCCGGACCGCGAAGGAGTTCATGGCGATTTGTATGTCGTGACCCGGATTGAAGTGCCCAAAAGCATCACTGAGCGGGAGCGGCAATTGTGGGAGCAACTCAGGCTTGAATCCAAATTCAAGCCGAGGGATTGATCAGCTTGCATATGATTTCCTCAAACCAACTGTAGTTCCCTCTTTGTCCATGCGCGCGGTGATTCAACGAGTTTCCCAGGCGGAAGTCCGTATTAACGGCCAGACGACCGGTGTGATTGGCCAGGGGTTGATGGTGCTCTTGGGAATTGAGGAAGTGGATTCGGCGGAGGACATTGACTGGTTGAGCGGAAAAATTGTCCGGCTGCGCGTTTTCAGCGATGAACAGGGCGTGATGAACAGGTCCGTTCAGGAAATTGGGGGCAACATTTTGCTCGTGAGCCAATTCACCTTGTTCGCCAGCACCAAAAAAGGGAACCGGCCTTCCTACAGCCGAGCCGCGCGGCCGGAACTGGCCATCCCGCTTTATGAAGCGTTTATTCGCAAGCTTGCCGCAGAGCTGGGCAAGCCTGTTCAGACCCGCACCTTTGGCGCGGATATGAAGGTGTCGCTGGTGAACGACGGACCGGTGACGCTGCTTGTCGACAGCCGCAAACGGCTTTAGCCGGGCGCGGAAGCGCACACCGTTGCCTCACCCGGGCATCGTCATCGCACGATCTGATCCAGCACCTGAG
>CALJZV010000142.1 GCA_937983475.1 uncultured Verrucomicrobiales bacterium | reverse complement strand
GCATGTCGGGCATGCCGCCGGAACTGGGCAAAGTGCTGTCCAGG
The DNA here is from genome assembly GCA_937983475.1 of uncultured Verrucomicrobiales bacterium. Lineage (GTDB taxonomy): Bacteria > Verrucomicrobiota > Verrucomicrobiia > Limisphaerales > JACDHS01 > CALJZV01. Next base: position 7,072 of record CALJZV010000142.1, on the reverse strand, counting down.
CAGGACATCCGCCATCTGGTCGAGTTTCTGGCCAGCCTGAAATAGACCGATAAGCAGACCGCGGCTAATGGAAACCCTGATTTTTTGCGCAAGGCATGACTCGGCCCTTAATTTGCTAAAAGAAGAATTGCTGTTTGGTATCGCATGGTTGAAAACGGGATGGAGCGGTTAAGGGGTTATCCGCTCCATTTTCTTTTCCCGGCAACCCCTTTGTTCGGCTCGGGGGCAACTTTGGTTTGAGACACACGCAATAGCCAAAGACCCGGTTTATCAAATGTGCGACACACTCTATGCCTCATTCAGCCTTTCTTGCGGAATTCAGGAAATAGTCTTTTAGAACAATAAGCTAAACGACTTAAAACCAATGGTATATGAATTACAACCACGGCTGGAACGGACTCTGCAACCAGCCCGACGCGACTAAAGTAGGCTTCATTTTTCTCAGGGAACCTCTTGTTTAAAGTTAATGGAAACCCTGAATTTTTATTTACACAGAAGGTCGGCCCTGAAGCTGCTGAATAGGGAATTGCTGTTAGTGATAGCAAAAGTTGGAAAACAAAAATGGAGCGGTTAAGGGGTTATCCGCTCCATTTTTCTATTCAGTCGCGCATGCAATCTTCTCAAACAACAATATTGCTTGCCGAGGATGAGGCCACCGACGTGTTTTTGATGCGCCGGGCCTTGAAAAAGAACTCGGTGATGAATCCTCTACAGGTGGTCAACAACGGCGAGCAGGCTGTGGCGTATCTGGCGGGCATGGGCCCCTACGCCAACCGCGACATGCACCCGTTTCCCTTCCTCATGTTGCTGGATTTGAAGTTGCCTCGATTGAGTGGCCTGGAAGTTTTGGAATGGATTCGCCGTCAACCGGCGCCCGTCAACCGACTGCCGGTCGTGGTGCTGACTTCCTCCAAGGTCTCTGCGGACATCAACCGCGCCTACGAACTGGGCGCCAACTCCTACCTCGTCAAACCGGTGACGTTTGAAGGTTTGGCCGACATGGTCAAGGCACTGGAGCTTTACTGGATGGTCTTCAACCAAACTCCCGAAATTCGGTCCGAACACGGCCGCCCTGTGCTTTGAGGCAATATGAAGAAGACTTTTCAATTCCTGATCATCGACGACAACGCCGACGACCGGATGCTGGTCAAACGGGAATTGCGAAAGGAATTTGCCGAAGCAGTTATATACGAGGCAGGCAGCCCCGAGGAAATGGCCCGGGCACTGGACGGCGAGGCGATGGACCTGGTTGTTACCGACTATCAATTGGGTTGGACCGATGGTTTGGCCGTATTGCGGGAAGTCAAGGCGCGGTGGCCGCACTGTCCGGTCGTGATGTTCTCCGGCGCCATGCAGGAGGAAGTCGTCGTGCAGGCGATGAAACTTGGGCTTGAGGATTACGTTTCCAAATCGGCGCGCCATTATGTGCGGTTGGCGGCGGTGGCGCGGGCCACGCTTGACCGCGCCGCATCCGAGTCACGGGCTCAGAAGCTCGAACAGCGGTTGCAACACCTCTTGCACCGCCTGGACGTCGGCGTGTTCCGGGCGACGCTGGATGGGGAAATTCTTGAGGCAAACCCGTCCTTTTTAAAACTGCTGGGCTGGGGACATTTGCCGCCGGATTTGAACCTGCGCGAATTATACCTCCGCCCGGAACTCCATTCAGAGCATGTGCACCAACTGAAACAATCGGGCGAATTGCGCCGATGCGAGCTGGATCTTTGCTGCGCCGATGGAGGCGCGGTGCGGGTGTCCATGAGCCAGACCCTGGCGCGGGATGGCGATGGGGAGCCGGCGGTGGAAGGGCTGGTGGAAGATATTTCCGAGCGTCTGCGAATGGACGCGCAATTGCGGCAGATCCAAAAGCTCGAGTCCATTGGCCGTCTGGCGTCAGGGGTGGCCCACGACTTCAACAACATTCTCACGATCATTCAAGGTTACGCGATGCTGCTCTCGGCCAAGGAATTCGACGCCGACACCATTCATGCCCTCCAACAGATTGCCGGCGCCTCCGAGCGCGCGGCATCATTGACCCGCCAGTTGCTGGCATTCAGCCGGCGCCAGGCCATGCAGGTGGAACTGGTGGACATCAACCGGCTCATCAAAAATTTCTATAGCCTCTTGACTCACATCGTTGGCGGCAAGGTGTCCTTGAAGCTGAATCTTGGGTCCGAGTTGCCGCCCTTGCGCGGCGACACCGGCATGCTTGAGCAGATTCTTATGAATCTGGCCATGAACGCCCGCGATGCCATGCCCTCAGGCGGCCAATTTGCCATCGCCACCACCACGGTGGAAATGGAGCGTGAATATGTGCGCATGCATTTTGAGGCCCGTCCGGGCACGTTTATTTGCCTGTCGGTGTCCGACACCGGCTGCGGCATTACGCCAGAGAGTCACCGGCACCTCTTCGAGCCGTTTTTCACCACCAAGGATGTCGGCAAAGGCACCGGTTTGGGCTTGGCGGCTGTTTACGGCATCGTCAAACAGCACAAAGGCTGGATTGAAGTTGGCAGTGAGCCGGGCGCGGGCACGACCTTCCGCATTTTCTTCCCAGCCGAACCCAAAGTGATCCCGACCCTGGCGCATCGGCCACTCGGCGCCCGCCAGGGCCATGAAACGGTCTTGCTCGTCGAGGACGAGGAGGAGTTGCTCCAAATGGTTTCAGAAGTGCTGCACTCCCACGGCTACCAAGTGCTGGCGGCCAGCTCGGGAAAAAAAGCCCTCGAAGTCTGGCGCCATTCCCGCCAGCACATTGACGTGCTGGTCACCGACATGAAAATGCCCGACGGCGTCGGCGGCCTGGAACTGGCGGAACGACTGATGGCCGACAACCCGCATTTGAAGGTGCTTTACACCAGCGGATTCAACCCAGAGTTGATGGAGCCGAGAATTCACCTGCGTGAGGGACTCAACTTCGTGCAAAAGCCCTACATGCCCGACCGCCTGCTGACCGCCATCCGCAACTGCCTCCAGCCGTCGTCCAGCAAGGATTAATTATCTTCGTTTTGCTCCCATGCGTTCCATGACGGACTCATGGAACGCCTTTCATTTTGCCAAGGATTTGCTCGTCAACCGGGACTTCTTCGGGCATTCAAAAAAACATTCATCCTTGCCATGAAACGCGCGTCCACATCCCCGTCACCGCCGCCGTCCGCGCAACCAGCCTGGCTTCTGCCCGCGCTGCTGCTGATTCTCGCCGCGTCGGCCTATCTCGGGATCAAATCGCTCGACAACACACCGTTCTGGGATGACGAGGCCACCGTCGGCATTCAGTCGCGAAACTTTCTCTCCACCGGCACGCTGACCGCGTGGGACGGCCGCAACCTCGTGGCCTACGCCAACGGCATCCTGCTCGACCCAAATTTGGAGACCATCGATGCGCCGCTGCAATACTGGATGACCGCCGCCTCCTTCAAGCTGTTGGGAATCTCCACCTGGAGCGCGCGCTTTCCCTTCGTGCTGGCGGGCCTCTTGTCGCTCGGCGTGTTCTGGCTGCTCCTGCGCCACGAGTTCAAAAACCAGCCTATGCTCCGCCTCTACGCGCTGGCGGCGCTGGCCCTGTCGCTGGTGTTCATCCTCAACATCCGGCAGTGCCGCTACTACGCGCCCACCCTGCTGTTTTCGTTGTTGACGTTTTTTTGCTACCGGCGCGCGCTCGCCAACCGGCGACTCATGGAGTTCATTTTCCTCGGAGTAGCCGCCGCGCTTTTATTTTACTCACAGTTCTTGCTCGCCGCCTGTTTTCTCCTGGCCATGGGCCTTGCGCACCTGGCGCTGCATCGCAAGGATTTCACCGCACGGGATTGGGCAAAACTCGCCTTCTCGGTCGGCATTTTTCTGCTGCTGACACTCCCGTATGTGTTCAACCACCCGATCTGGGTCCGCCAGGAGGCGCCCGTCGACGAGCCATGGTATTGGCGCAAACCGATGCTGCTGTGGTGGAATTTCCGCGAACTCAACACAATGAACGCGCTGCCCTGGCCGCTGGCATTCCTGGCCGGCTGGATGCTCTGGAAGCATCGAAAGGACATCAACTTGGTCCGGCCCGCGCTGGCGTGGGCCATCGTGAGCGCGGGATTTCTCGCATTCCTCGCGCTGCTGTCGTTCCAAGCCATCAAGCGCACGGAGATGGCCTACATTCGTTACTTCATCCCGGCGGTGCCGTTCCTGGCGGGCCTGATCGGCGTGGCGCTCTGGTATGTTCACCGCAAGGCGCCGACGCTCGCCGTGGGCATTCTGGCGGTGTTTCTCTGCACCAACCTGCTTTCCTTCGCGCAGCCAAAATTCCAGTTCCGCTGGCTGCTGCCTGCCTACGTGAAGGAGATTCATCAGCCGTTCCCGACACCCTACAGCGTCACGCTGGAGTTTCTGAAAAATAACGCAACGCAGGATGACCACGTGCTTGCGGTCCCCTTCTACTGCAATTACCCGCTGATGTTTTATCTCGGGGACAAAATCCGCATCTCGGGGTTGCTCGACCGCGGAACCACGCTTCCGGTGGATCGTCTCGAAAAACTCAGCCCCTCCCTGTTCATGGACTCCGCTTTTCCGCATTGGCTGATTGCCTTCAGCACCACGACTGATGCGGAAGAATTGCTGACCTATTTTCAGCGCGAGCGCGAGGTGAATGGCCGCGTGGAACGCTACTCTTATGAACTGGTCACCAACCTGAATGTCTGCTGGTTCGACACCAGCCGCCCTGAGCTGCCGTGGCACACCTTCGGCCCTGAGAAAAATTTCGACCCAAACCGCGAATCGGTTTATGTCTTGAAGCGCGTGGACGCGCCCAAAACCAGTGAACAAACCGCGCGCTGACACGTCTGATTCGAGGTTTGCGCAACGGCAGTTTCCCCAACAACACTGTGAATAAATTATGAAACTCATTTTTTTGAATCACCGCGCTCGCGCAATGGCCTGCCTGTTGACATTCGCGCTCTGCGCTGTTTCCGCGTTCGCGCAAGGCATCAAACCCGTTGGCAAAGACGGCAAACCGCTCAATCTCGACTTCGAGGAAGGAACATTGCGCAACTGGATCGCCGAGGGCGCGGCGTTTGAAATGCAGCCCGTTCGCGGCGACACGGTGGCTCAGCGCCGCAACGACATGAAAAGCGGCCATCAAGGCAACTTCTGGATCGGCACCTTTGAAATCGGCGGCGATGACCTCAAAGGAACGCTGACCTCCGTGGCGTGCAGTACCGCAGCCGGGTCGTCGACGGAGCCGCGTTCCGGGTCGGCGGCGGAGCGCGTCCCGGCACGTTTGTCGGGCTTTATGACGCGCTGGCGTCCACGCCCTTTTTCAAAGTCACCGGCGAAGATCACGAAACCCTGCGCCCAGTGGTGGTGGATTTGAAAGAGCGCATCGGAAAGGAGATTTTCATCCGCGTTGTGGACGAGCAGCGCGGCCACTGGGGCCACATCAACTTCGATGACTTCAAGTTTTACGCGCAACGCCCGCAGTTCCCCAACGAGATTGACCCGAAGAAACAAGCCGAGGTGCCCGAGGCCGACGTCGTCCTGCACGCCGGGCTTTCGCCCGAGGACGCCATCAAGGCCATGACGTTGCCGCCCGGTTTCAAGGCCACCATGTTCGCCGCGGAACCAGACGTGCAACAGCCGATTGCCTTTTGCCTCGATGATCGTGGACGCCTCTGGGTCGCCGAGGGTCACACCTACCCGATTCGCGTTGGCAAGCCCGCTTCCGGCGACAAAGCCAAGCCGACCGATGAGCAATTAAAAGACATCTTCGGCGGCAAGGATCGCATTGTGGTTTTAGAAGACACCGATGGTGACGGGAAATTCAACCGGCGCACCGTGTTCGCGGAAAACCTGAACCTCGTCAGCGGCATCGAGTATGGCTTTAGCGGCATCTGGGTCGGCGCAGCGCCGTATCTGATGTTCATTCCGATTGCGGACGGTGACGAACCCAAACCCGCCGGCAAACCGAAAATCCTTCTGGACGGCTGGGGCTGGCAGGACACACACGAGACGCTCAACACTTTCAAGTGGGGACCGGACGGCTGGCTTTACGGCTGTCACGGCGTGTTCACCCATTCCAACGTCGGCAAGCCGGGCGCGCCTGACACCGAGCGCACCAAGATCAACGCGGGCATCTGGCGCTATCATCCGACGAAGCATCTCTTTGAGGTGTTCGCCGAAGGGACGAGCAATCCGTGGGGCATTGATTTCGACGAGCATGGCCAACTTTTCGCCGAGGCATGCGTTATTCCGCACTTGTTCCACATCATTCAGGGCGCGCGTTACCATCGGCAGGCCGGATCGCATTTCAATCCTTACATTTACGACGACATCAAGACCTGCGCCGACCATGTGCATTACGCCGGGAACAAGGGGCCGCACGCGGGCAACAACCGTTCCGACGCCGCGGGCGGCGGCCACGCGCACGCCGGATTGATGATTTACCAGGGTGACAACTGGCCTGCGGAATATCGCGGCAAGATTCTCATCGGCAACATCCACGGGCAGCGCATCAACATGGACGTGCCGGAGCGCAAAGGTTCCGGGTTCGTCGTCAAGCACGCCCCCGACCCGATCCATTTCAACGACAAATGGTCGCAGGTGATTGACTTCCGCACCGGGCCGGACGGCGGGGTTTATTTCATTGATTGGTATGACAGACAGCAGTGCCACAACAACAAGCCCGAGGACCATGACCGCAGCAACGGGCGGATTTACAAGATCACCCACGGCACACCGAAGTTTGAGAAGGTGGATTTGCAGAAGTTGAGCGACAGGGAATTGGTTCTGAATTATCTATTTCATCCAAATGATTGGCATGCACGTCACGTTCTAAGAATTCTTCAAGAACGTTTCAGCGAAGGGAAACTCGATCCAGAAATACGTCAGTCGCTTCTTCTTCGCATTTTATTTCAAGGCGGCCCTCTTGGTTTTCCGGATCCAACAGAGAGATACGGCAGCCAGGAACTTGCCAATCTACGTTTGATGTGGGCTTTGCACGTGACTGGTGGTTTGACGCGCGACGATGTATCCATCTTGCTCAAGTATCCCTCCGAGTTCGTTCGCGCTTGGACAATCCAACTCCTTTGTGAAGACA
>CALJZV010000141.1 GCA_937983475.1 uncultured Verrucomicrobiales bacterium | reverse complement strand
GGACAGCAAAATGACGATGGTGGCGACCGACGGGCGCCGGTTGGCGCTGGTGGACGAGGAAATGGATGTGCCGGAATCCAGCTACGGCGAGTTCATCGTTCCCACCAAGGCGGTCAACGAACTGTCCCGGTTGCTGAGCGATCAAGGCACAGTGGAGGTTAAATTCACCGAGAACCAGGTTGCCTTCGTGCTGACCAACGATGCGGGCGGCTCGATTGTCATTATTTCCAAGCTGGTTGAGGGTAATTATCCCAACTACCGGCAGGTCATCCCAGGCGAATGCAAGGAGCGGGTGCCGTTGGTTCGGGATGAGTTTCTGCACGCGTTGAAGCGCGCGGAAATCATGACCAGCGACAAGGCCAATTCCGTGAAGCTTCACTTCTCGCAGAACAACATGGCCATCACGGCGAATTCACCGGAAGTGGGTGAAGCTCGTGAGAGCCTGGCGATCAACTACAAGGGGCCGGAATTTGCCATCGCTTTCAACCCGACGTACGTCATTGAGCCGCTCAACGCGCTGGACACCGACGAGGTCTTTCTGGAGTTGATCGACGAATTGAGCCCCGGCGTGTTGAAGATCAACGGGCCGTTCCTTTACGTCGTCATGCCGATGCGGCTGAGTTGATGCTTTTTCCGTAGTTACCAGTTCCGAAAGGCGCGGTTTTTCAGCCGCGCTTTTTTGTGAACAGCCGGTGAATAACATCCAACAACATTCCCGTGCGCGCTGCCGCTTCACCGATATTATCCCGGCTCGATGTCAGCGCCATACCAGATACTTCTCGACGCCACCATTGAGCATTTGCAGGCCCTGCAAGGTAAGGGCGTCCGCCATGTCACGGTTCAACCGGATATTCTTCGGGCGTTGACCGCGCCGCTGCCGCGATCCGCCATGCGCTTTGGTGCCCCCTCGGAAGCAGCCCCGCAACCAACCCAATCAAGCCGCGGGTCTTCGGAAAATAAAACCGCGCCCAAGCTGCAAATCGGCGAGGCATTTCTGACGTCGCCCATGGACCGCGCCGCCAAAGAGGCCGCCATGGCGCAACTGCGGGAGCGCGTCATGCCCTGCCAAAAATGCCCTGACCTGGCCAAGGCGCGCACCCAAGTGGTCTTCGGCGTCGGCGACATTCATTCCGAGTTGATGTTCGTGGGAGAGGCGCCCGGGGCGGATGAGGACGCGCAGGGCGAGCCGTTTGTAGGCAAGGCGGGCCAGTTGCTGACCAAAATCATCCAGACCATGGGGTACAGCCGTGAGACGGTGTACATCGCCAACATCCTCAAGTGCCGTCCCGACACGCCCGGGCAGCTTGCGGGCAATCGCAAACCGACCCCGGAGGAAATGAACACCTGCCTGCCTTATCTGCTGGAGCAGATTGAAATCATCCGGCCCAAGGTCATCGTGGCGTTGGGCGCGACTGCGATGGAGGGGTTGTTTGGAAAATCCCTTGGCATTATGAAGCTGCGCGGGCACTGGCAGGAATTTCGCGGCATCCCGGTGATGCCCACCTTTCACCCTGCCTACCTGTTGCGCAACCAGGCCATGAGCGAAAAACGCAAGGTCTGGGAAGACATGCTTCAGGTTCTCGAACGCCTCGGCCAGCCCATCAGCGAAAAACAGCGCGGTTATTTCTTGAGACCCGCCTGAGCCTTCTTGCGCTCCTGATAGAGGATCGCTTCCCGCAAGACCGTCGCCACGGCGAACGTGATCAGCGCGCCAATGAGCGTGTACCACGGCCAGGCCACCTCTTTCTCCAAGTAGGTTTTGATCACCGTCATGCTGGCCAGGGAAACCAGCATCCCGACCACCACCGGCATGGCGGAGCCGTGCTTCCACAGGAGCACTAGAATCAGGCCCCCGAGCATGGCGCCGGTGGTCAGGCCGCTGAGGGAAAAAGCCGCATTCAGCACCGAATCCACTTGCTGGGTCATGTAAGCCACGCCGATGAGCATCACCGCCCAGAACACCGTCGAGTATTTGCTGAACTGCAAATAAAATTCCTCGCTGCGCTCCTTTTTGGCGAACGGCTTGAAGAAGTCCATCGTGGACACCGAGGCCAGCGCGGACAAGGCCGAGCTGACCGAGGACATCGCCGCTGACAAAATGGCCACAATCAGGAAGCCCTTTAGCACGTTGGGCACCATGGTCACGATGAAGATCGGGAACACATAGTCGTTTTTGCCCACGCCCGGACGCACTTCGGGGATGGCGATGGGCATGTTCGGAAACTGCTGGTAATAGACCCACAGCATCGTGCCCGTCAGCAGGAACAGCAGGAACATCGGAAAAATGATCACCGCGCTCATGATGAGCGCCTTGCGGCCGTCCTGCACGTTCTTGCACGACAGCACGCGTTGCACGATCAATTGGTCGGCCCCGTGTGTGGACATGACAAACACGGTCGCGCCAATGATGCCCATCCAGATGTTGAACGGCATGGAGAGCGAGAATGTGCCGTGGAACCACTCCAGCTTGCCCGCGGCCTTGGCGGTCTCCAGCGCGCCCGAGAACCCGCCGTCCACCAGCGAGGGAATGTAGAACAGGGTGAACACGCCCCCCAGCGTGAACAAAATGAACTGAACCGCATCGGTCCAGATGACGGCCTTGACACCGCCCACGTAAGTGTAGGCCAGTGACAGGATCACGAAAATCAGGATGACGATGAGGATTTGATTTTCCGAAAACCCGAGCATCAGTTGCAGCGGAATGCACGTCACATAGACACGCACGCCGGCCGCCAGCGTGGCCGCGCTGAGGAAGAAGCCGCCCGCCGTCCGCCGCGCCACGGGCCCGAACGCCTCGGAAAACAACTGATAGGGCGAATAAATCTCCCCCTTGAAGTAGTGCGGCACCATGACCACCGCCAAAATAATGCGCGCGATCACATAGCCGATGATGATCTGCATGAAGGCCAGGTTGCTGACGCCGAACGCCATCGCCGGCACGCCGATGAATGTCAGCGCGCTGGTCTCCGTGGCGACGATGGACAGCCCCACGCCCCACCACGGGATGCTTTTGTTGCCGAGAAAATAATCCTTGGTGCTCTTCTGGCCTCTGCCGCACCAGACACCAAACGCGACAATGCCCGCAAGGTAGGCGACGATGACAATCCAGTCCGCAGCGTTGAAGTAGTTCATGAAAGCTTGGCGAAAATTACTAGTCCCGCCCCCGGCTCATGGCGAGCAAAAAACCGCCAAGCAAAAGAGCAGGGGCGCATTCACGCACTGTTCTTGAAACTGATAATCAAGCGGCCCGTAAAGTAGCACAGGCGTATCGCCTGTGTGGGGCAGAGGGAAAATTCTTCAAAAAGAGGCAGGCGGGACGCCTGCCCTACTTTTCGCGCCAATCGTCAGAATAATAAATCAAGAACAGTGCGTGAATGCGCCCAAAGAGCAGTCCAGCCTTTATGAACATGATTTTAGCGTTCGACAGGGGGACACTTGTGGGTCAGAGAAGTCGGACATAATGACCCCGGCGGAGAAACTTATGCCATCCAATCAGTCAAAAATAAACTCAGCCGCAGCAATCTATGGAGCCGTGGTTGGTGTTATATCTGGTTTGGTTTTATCCACCCCAACCAAAATGTATGACATCGTCCTTTTTACGCTGGTGGGTTTAATGGTTTTGGCCTTCAGCGTGGCTTTTTGGTTTCGAACAAGATTTCTTCTGATACCGCTTGCGGGATTGGTGGGAGCTTTGTGGAGCAGCGCTCAGGTCGCCGCTTTTTTCTATCCCGAATTTTTTCAATCGAAATCGCCGGTTTGGTCCGGTTTGCCTTGGGTCATCCCTATTCTCGGTTTTGGGGAGTATCTTTGGCACAAAAAAGAGTGGAAGGCGTGGGAAAAAAACATGAGCAATTACAGTTTGAAGGACATATTGCTTCTTCGCCATATTCCCAAATACAAATCGAAGCCTTAACATAAGCAGCATCCCAGCGATGCGGGTCGCATTTAAAATACAAACTCACTCCTGCGCCTTCGTCGCCCGCATCCGCCACCAGGCCACCCCGCAAACCACCAGCGTGAACAGCGACAGCGCCGCGCCAAACAGGAATTTCTCGTCACGGTAAACCAGCCGCACCACGTGCTCGCCGGGCGGCACCTCCACGGCCTGGAAGGCATGGTTGGCCCGCCAGATGGGTGCCGGCTTGCCGTCAATGAACGCCTTCCACGGATGATAATAGGTCTGCGCCAGGACCAGCATCGTCGGCTCGGGCGTAATGACCTTGTAGGCCATGTCATGCTCGGAATAGTTCACGAACGACACGCTACACTTTTCCACAAGCGAGCGGGCCTGCACGGCCGCTTCGGCCTCGCGCGGCAGATACACCACGTTCTCCGGGTCAAATGTCGGCGAGAAAATGTTGGTGAAGCTCTCGGCCTCGCTCACAAAGACCGGCTTCTGCCCCACCGTGACCATCGGCATGAAATTGGTGCGCCGGTCCCACGCGAAGTAAGGGTTGGGATAGGAAATCTGCTCCACGCCGAGGAAGTTTTTCAAGGGGTCGGGAATGTCCTCCGCCTCGCCGGTGTAGGTTTCCAAAACCACCTCGGCCTGTTCCTTGATGTAAAGGGAGTAGGTGCCGTTGAGCTTGGGCACGCCGTCGAGCAGGTTGGCGTTGGCGAACAGCGCCTTGCGCCCTACCAGGAAATACTCTGAGTGATCCGGATGGCCCACGAACATCATCTTGGTGTTCAGCGCCTGGCTCAGCATGGCGCGCCCTTCGCCCGGGTGCGGCTTGCGGTCCATGATCAGCTCCACCGGACCGAACTCCTTCGCGGGCACCGCATGCACCAAACGCGGCGCGTGGGTGAGGATGTCAAGTCCGAGCAGCAGCACAATGGCCATGCCCCAGAACCGCATGGTGCCAGGCCGCTGGGCCGCCGCCAGCCGCGCGATGGCGAACAGGGTGATCACAAAAAACACCGCGCGCGCGATGCCGTTTTTCAGGACGGCGGGAAACACCTTCTCCGGGATCGGGAAGAAAAATTCAATGGCCACGATGAACGCGACGATGAACAAAAACACGCCGCCCATCTGAAGGTAACTCTTGCGCGGCACCGGCGGCTCGGCGCTTTTGTTCGACGCCAGCCAGCCCACGGCATAAGCCGCCAGCAATGGCAGGCAGATCATCACCAGGAGAACCAGCTTCACCGGATACCGGAAGAATCCCAGGAACGGCATCGCCTTGAGCAGCCAGGCAAATACATAGGCGTCGTGCCCCAGCGCCAGGATCAGTGCGACGACCGACATCACCGCCAGGAAAATGACCCGCACCGTGCCCACCCTTCGCACCGCGATGAACGCCAGCGCGATGGCCGCGATGCCGAAATAATACGACGCCGTCCACTGCTGGTCATTCTGCGCAAAGACGCCGACGATCGAGGGGCGCGTGTGGAACAGCGGCACGAAGAGATTGGCCCAGCCCCAGAGCGGCATGGACCACGCGCTGCTGACGTATCCGGTGCTGCGCTGCGAATGGCTCAACAAATCAATGAATGGCAACATCTGCGCGGCGGTCAGCCCTGTCACGGCGGCGACCACCACGGTCATGCGGCGCGCGGCGGGCCAGAATCGCTTCGGCTCGCGGACCCTTTCCACCGCGAACACCCCGGCCAGGAACACCCACGTGGCGCTGATCGGCTCGGGCACGCCCGCCAGGATTTGCAGGGCCGCGACGACGCTCGCGTAAATGATGAACCGGCCGGCCTCCTTCCAGGCGCCGTCGGAGAGCCACACCACCCACGGCAGCCAGCCGAAGGTCACCAGCGTGTTGGGCCACATCAGGCTGTGCAGCGCCAGGCCGTTCCAGGCAAAGAGCAGCCCGGCAACGCTCGCGCCCAGGCGGCTTTGCGTCCAGCGCAGCGCCAGCAGGTACATGCCCGCGCCCGCTAGCAAAATGTGCAGGAACGAAAACCAGACCACGCCGGTCGGGAACGGCATCAGCACGTTGAACAGCGAGAAGGGATAGAGCGCCATCACGTTCCATTGCGCCAGGAAAGGAATGCCGCAGTTGTTCAGCGGGTTCCACAGCGGCAGCTCGCCGCGCCAGAGACTTTCGCGCAAATAAAACGTGTTGGGATAATTGAACATCCCGGCGTCACGGTAATAGAACGCCTTGTTGAGGAACACGACGTCGGGAAAGGCCAGGAGAATCAAACCCGCAAGCACCCACATCAGTTTTCCCAGCGTGAACCACGCATCCGCGTCGCCGCGCCGCGCCGGGGCGATGGCAGCCGGCTTGGGCGCGACTTTGGATGACGGCTTGGGGGCGGACATGCCCACAAACTGCAAAAAGCGCCGGTGAATTTCAAACTTTCTTCCAGCGCCGCCACGCGACCAGGCAAATGGCCAATGTCGCCACGCCGAGGCTTAGGCCCAGAAGGAACAAGCGATCCTGATACACCAGCCGGACGGTGCTCTCTCCCGCCGGAACCTCGATGGCTTGAAACGCGTGATTGGCGCGCCAGATGGGCGCAGGCTGGCCGTTCACCGTGGCGCGCCAGTTGTGATAAAAAGTTTGGGACAGCACCAGCAGCGTTGGCTCCGGGGAGCGGACGCGATAGGCCAGCTCATGCGCGGCGACGCGAACCGGTTCCACCTCCGCGCCGGGCACATGCTGGGCGGCCCTAAGTTTTCCGGCGGCCTCGCGCGGCAGCAGCACGGTTTTATTTGGCTCGAAGTCGCGGGAAAAAAGCGCTTCGAGGGAGTCATCGGTAAACTGCGGCTGTTGCCCGGCGGTGGCCAGTGGCATCGCCGAAGGCCGGGGCTCCCACCACATGAAGGATTGCTGGGAGGAAATATGCGCCGCGCCCAGAAAATCGGCGAAGGCGGAGGACCATTTGCCGCGCTGGTAAAGGGCGCTTTCAATTTCCGCAAACTCCTTGGGATACAGCGAAAACAAGCCGTCCACCTTGGGCACGCGATCCAGCAGGTTGGCGTTCATGTAAAGCGCGCGGCGTTTGCCCAAAAAATCCTCGACCGGGTCGGGATGCGCCGCGCGGCGCAAAAACTGTTTGGCCTCCGGCGCCATCATGGCCCGCCCTTCGCCCAAAGAGATGGCGGGAACCAATCCGGGTTCGAGCTTTGCGTAGAGCCGGGCGGGCACAGTGGGATTCTGGCGTGGAACATGAAAGGCAACGTCCAAGCCGAGCAGCGCCAGCAATGCCAGGCCCAACAGGCGCTTCTGGTTGAATGAAACACTGTGGATCCAGACCCACAAAAGCGCCAGGAACACCAGCAGCACCGTCGCGCGCGCCACGCCATTGCCCCACACGGCAGGCCACGGCTCATCCGGACGCGGCCACAGTCGCGCGGCGGCCAGCACCACCGCGATGAGCCCAAGGAAAAGGAACACGCTCGAGGCCAGGTGACGGCGAAGCGCGGACGATGCTCTTTGGCCCGACAGCCAGGCGATGCCAAAGGCCGCCAGCAGCGGCACGGCAAACAGCGTCACCTGCACCCACTTGGCCGGGTAGCGAAGGACATTCAAAAACGGAACCGCATTTCGAACGGTGTCATAGACGTAGCCATGGCTGCCCAAAGCGAACACGAGGCCGATGAGCGACAGCGCCAACAGCAGGGCCACGCGCGGCTCGCGAAGCCGCCGCAGGCCGGCGATGGCCAGCGCCAGCACGCCAATGCCCAGATAATACGACGAGGCCCATTGTTGTTCGTCCTGGGAATAAACCCCCAGCGCGTCGGGCGAGGTGCGGAACAGCGGCACCAGCAGGTTGGCCCAGCCCCAGGGCGGCAATGACCAGGTGTCGGTGGCATAGGTTTTGCCGCGCTGCGAGTGGGCGAGCAGGTCCAAGAACGGCAGCAGTTGCGCGGCGGTCAGCCCGGCGACAATCAGGCCCACGGCAAGCAGCCGAAGAACCACAGCGCGTCGCGCTCCGGATGCTTCGCGCCATTGCACCACGGTAACGCCCAGCACGATCAGCCAGGTGAACAGGATGATTTCCGGCACGCCGGCCAGCAGTTGCAGCGCGCCGACCAGCCCCGCGTAAAGCGTCCAGCGGCGGCCCTCCTTGAGCGCCCGTTCGGCCAGCAGCACCACCCACGGCATCCAGCCCAGCGAGGCACAACTGTTGGGCCACATCTGGCTGTGCAGCGTGATGCCGTTCCAGGCAAAGGCCAGCCCGGCGACCGCGGCGGCGAAGCGGTGACCGGTCCAGCGGAACGCCAGCGCATACATGCCGGCGGCGGCCAGCAGCAGGTGGACGAAGGAGAACGCGGTGATGGACCAGGGAACTGGCAGGAAACTGTAAAGGAGCGCCGGTGGATACAGAGCCATCACGTTCCACTGCGCCAAAAAGGGAATGCCGCAGTTGTTCAGCGGATTCCAAAAAGGCAACTCGCCGCGCAGGAGGCTGTCGCGGTGATAATAAGCCGCAGGCTAATTAAAAATCCCCGCGTCGCGGTAGGCGAACGTGTGGTTCTGGAAAAATATGCCAGGAAAGGTGATTGCCATCAGCCCGACCAGAACCACCAGCAGCGCGCCGGTTGAAATCCCGCTTTCGGGGGCGTCCGTCCGGGGCGATGCCGCCGCAGACGAAGCAGGATTTCGGGATGCGGTCTTGGGCGGCGGCATGCGGGAAAGCTACCGAAGCACACGGAAAGCGGCGA
>CALJZV010000140.1 GCA_937983475.1 uncultured Verrucomicrobiales bacterium | reverse complement strand
TGCGCACAGCTCGGGCGTGATCCGTTGCGGCAGAAAGATGGGGATGCGCGTTCCGATGCGAAGGAACTCGACATGCGGAATCTCCCGCAAGCGCGCGAGCAGAAACTCCAGCTTTTCGTCGCTGAACAGCAGCGGGTCGCCTCCGCTCAAGAGGACGTCGCGGATGGCGGTGTTTTTCCGGATGTAATCAATCTGCTTGTCGAACTCGGGATGAAAATCGTAGCCCGTGGCGTTGCTCACTAGGCGCGAACGCGTGCAGTATCGGCAATAGGCCGCGCACCGGTCGGTCACAAGAAACAGCACGCGATCGGGATAGCGATGCACCAAACCTGGCACGGGCGAATGGGAATCCTCTCCGCAGGGATCAGCCATCTCCCATGTCGCGGTGTGCGTTTCCTCCACGCGCGGAATCACCTGCCAGCGGATGGGGCAATTTTCGTCCGCCGGATCGATGAGATTAAAAAAATGCGGGGTGATGGCGGCGGCGAGCTTGGTGTTTGCCAGAATCGTGCCGGCGCGCTCCTCGGGTGTGAGCGTGGGCATGAGCCGCTCCAACTGCTCCAGCGTCGTGATGCGGTTTTTAAGCTGCCATTTCCAGTTGTTCCAGTCGGAATCGGGAATGTGCTTCCAAAAGCCGCGGCCAGAGGAACGGAATTCTTTAAGGGCATTCAGCCGGGCCGAGTCAGGCTCAACCGGTTCACCCGATGAAGTGTCACGATGCATTGTTCGTAAAGCGCACTATAGGATTGAACAAAGTGCTGTCAAGCAAGGGGACGGGCCTGTTTGACGCTCAGGCGATCACGCATCCAATTCCATGAGCTTTTCAGCGGCGCGATCCCATTCCTCTGTCAGATGCCTGATGTTGGTTTCTATTTCCGCCAGCTCGAGGTTTATTTCCCGGGCACGGCCCGGTTTTTGATAAGTCGCAAAGTCCTCCAGCTCCGTGGTCAGCTCGGCCTGCCGCTGGTTCAGTTCTGCAATCTGTTTTTCCAGGTCATTCACTTTTTGCTGCTGGGCTTTGCGCTCCTTGGAACGCGCATTGCGCTGCTCGGCTTCGAAACGTTTTTGCTCCTTGGTCTTTTGGCGAAATGAAACCGTTTCCTCCGCTACGGATTCCCGCGCGCCCGGACTTTGCCATGAGGCGCTGCGGGCGGCGTTGGCGGCTGTCTTATCGAGAAAATATTGGTAGTCGCCAGGGTAATGCGTCAGGCAACCGTCCTGCACATGCACCACGTGGGTGGCAATCTGACGAATGAAATACACATCATGGCTGATGAACACCAGGGTGCCCTCAAACTGCTTCAAGGCCCCAATCAGCGCCTCAATGCTGGCCATGTCCAAATGGGTCGTCGGCTCATCCATGAGTAGCAGGTTGGGCGGATTCAACAGCAATTTCACCAAGGCCAAACGGCTTTTTTCTCCTCCGCTCAGCACGCTCACGCGCTTGAACACATCGTCGCCGCAAAACAAAAACGAGCCGAGCACCGTGCGAATGAATTCCTCGGTCAGCCGTTGCGGCGTGTCGCAGGCTTCCTCCAAAACCGTGTGCGCCGGATTCAACACCTCAACCCGCTGCTGGGAAAAATAGCCCGCCTTGGCGTTGTGGCCCAGTTCACGCAGGCCTTGCTGCACCGGAAGCACGCCCGCAAGCAATTTAAGCAGCGTGGATTTTCCCGCGCCGTTTGGCCCAACAAGGACAATTCGTTGGCCTCTTTCCACTTCAAAATCCACGCCGCGATAGACGACATTCTGGCCGTAGGCGTGATGCACGTTTTGCAGCTTGATGGCCTTCAAGCCGCTGCGCTGGGGCTGGGGAAATCGGAAGTGAATGGAACGAGCGTCGCTGACCGGCGCCTCGATTTTCTCCATGCGCTCGATCTGCTTGAGCTTGCTCTGCGCCTGCGAGGCTTTGGTGTTCTTGGCGCGGAAGCGATCCACGAAGTCCATGAGCCGCGCGATTTCGCGCTGCTGGTTCTTGTAGGCGGCCAAAAGGTTGGCCTCGTTGGCCTCACGTTGCTGCAAATAGTCGTCGTAGTTGCCGCGGTATCGAATGAACTCGCCCATGCGGATTTCCACAATCTGCGTCACCAGTTGATTAAGAAACTCGCGGTCGTGCGAAATGAGCAGGATGGCTCCGGGATAACTTTTAAGATAATTCTGGAACCATAACAGCGCGTGCAAATCGAGATGGTTGGTCGGTTCGTCCAGCACCAGCAAATCCGGTTCCTGCACCAGCAGACGGGCCAGGTGAGCCCGCATGATCCAGCCGCCGCTCATTTCCCGCGCGGGACGGTCAAAGTCTGTCTCGCGGAATCCCAGCCCGGCCAAAATCCGCTTGGCCTTGGGCTCGCGGTCAAAGTGCCCAAGTCCATCATCAGCCAAATGAAATGCCACCGGGCCGTTTATTTTGTTTAGGGCGGCAATGTCCGCCGAGGCGGCCGTGGCCAGTTGCAGCACCGTTTCCTCTCCTGCCGGCGCGCTTTCCTGAGGCAGAAACCCCAGTGTGGCACCGCGTTCCATCGATACATTGCCGGCGTCCGGAGACTCAATGCCAAGAACGATCGAAAAAAACGTGGACTTGCCCGCGCCATTGGGGCCGACCAGGCCAATGCGGTCGCCGCGGTTGACCTGAAGAGAAACGTCCTCAAACAACGTGCGGCCGCCAAAGGATTTTGAAACGCCGGAGACTGTGAGCATAAAGCAATTACAACCCGCATGGTGCGAGGCTTTGGCCTGGCAAACAAGACGCGATTCATCACAAAGCGCACCGCTTTAATGGCTTGTCTTTTCCTGTGAAACTGAAAAAGTAAGTAAGTTTAATCAGGGATGAAGACCGTTTTAATTATTGACGATGATCGCTCCCTTCGCCTGTCCCTGGGCTCATGCCTGAAAAAGGAAGGGTGGCGCGTCATCGAAGCCGACGACGGGGAGTCCGGTCTCTCCCTGGCCGGAAAACACCGCCCGGATGTGGTGTTGTGCGACCTGCTCATGTCGCAGTGTAACGGCTTCCAGCTTTGCCGCTCGCTCCGGACGCAAAAGAACTCGCTGGCCAACACCAAAATCGTTGTCACCACCGGACGCAGCTACGCCACCGACCGCATCAATGCCTTTGAAGCCGGGGCAGACGAGTATCTGGTCAAGCCGATCATCCCCAGCGAACTCCTTCGCCTATTGGGTCGGCTGATGAACAACAGCGCGCCTGCCCGCGAACCGGGAAACAATCATGCCTACGGCGTCGGCCAACCGGCCCGGGTGCGATTCTGGGGCGTACGCGGCTCGATTCCCACTCCAGGCCCGGAAACCGTGTTCTACGGCGGCAACACGCCCTGCATCGAGGTTCGCAGCGAGGGGGAAATTATCATTTTGGATGCCGGCACAGGCATCCGCCCGCTTGGCCTGTCATTGATTGATGAATTCAAAGGCCGCCCTATTGAGGTCACGCTTCTGATCACACACACGCACTGGGATCACATTCAGGGGTTTCCGTTTTTCCTGCCGGTTTACAACCCGAAAAATCAGATTCGGGTGATGGGCTTTGAAGGGGCGCGCAAGGGCTTGGAAAACACCCTCTTTTCCCAGATGGAAAGCCCGTATTTTCCCGTCAGTTTGAGGGAAATGACCAGCCACATTGCCATTCAGGAGCTTAAATCCACCGAATTCAAGGTGGGCAAAGTGCGCGTCAAGGCGCAGCAGGTCAACCATCCCGGTCTCTGCACCGGCTACCGGCTGTTCACCACCGGCGGCTCGGTCTGCTTCTTGCCCGACGTGGAAATCGTTCAGCAAAAACAAAAATCACGCAGCAAAAAGGCCTCCTCCAAGGCTCTTTTTTCCTCCGGCGAAAACGCCCGGCTCATCGAATTCGTCAAGGACGCCGAAGTCCTGATCATGGATTCCCAATACGATGCGCGCGAATACGAATCCCACGTCGGCTGGGGGCACAGTTGCCTGGACGACTGCGTGAAAGCCGCCATGCAGGCCAACGTCAAGCGTCTGTTCCTCTTTCACCACGACCCGGCGCACAACGACGAGCAGATTTCCCGCATGGTGGCCCGGGCGCGCGAACTGGTGGCCCGCAATGGCCGCAGCCAACTGATGGTGGAAGCCGCCCGCGAAGGATTTGAAATTGAACTGAATCCCCTGCCCGGGCAACAGCGCAAGCCGGCATCGCGAAAACCGCGGGCCGCCTGATCATTTCGCCCTCTGTTCCAGCCGGGAGCGGCTTAAAGGCTCGCCAAAATTTTTTCCAGATATTCCCGATTGGCCTGTGCGTTGGCCGTCACCGCTTCGGGCGTGTCGCCCAGCTTGCAGCACTCCAGCATGACCGGTCCTTTGAATCCGGCCCGTTTCAACTCCTGAAACACCGCGAGAAAGTTCACCTTCCCCTCCCCAAATTGAATGAACACATCCCCCTTTGTTGTCGCGCAATCCTTGGCGCAAAATCCGGTCACGTGCTCGGCGATCGGCTTGAGTTGCTCCAGCGGGTCCTTGCCCGTGTAGTAAATAATGTTGCCCGCGTCATACCACACCTTGAAGTTCGGATGATTGACCTGCCTCAGGCAGCGCAAAATCTCCTCCGCCGCGCCGCTGCCCCCGCCGTGCGGCTTGATCACCAGCTTAATGGCGCGTTCCCGGGCAAACGCCGCCGCGTCGGCCATTACCTTGTAATACGATTCATAGTGCGCGGGCTGGTCAACGCCAAAGGTGAGCACAAATTCCAGGCCGAGAAACCGCGCATTCTCCAACTGCTGCCGCACGTCCTTGATCTGTTCAGCCAATGGCAACGCGTTGGGCACGCGAATGGCCGCCATGTGGGCCTGGAGCCCGCTGGCGGCAATTTTCTTCCTCAGGCCATCGAGGTATTCGGGCGTCGCCTCCGAGGCCACAAAAGGCTCCTCCTTGCTTTTGGTCAGCAGACCGACAATGGGAAAGCCCGCCTCGCGGATACCCCGCAGTCGCGTTTCCACGTCCCACTTGACCCACGGACGGTCAAAGGCTCCCACAGGCCAGGTCACGGACGATTTGCTGGAGCTTTTTTCAGCCTGAGAAAATGTGGCATTCATCACGGCGGCGCAGGCGGCGCTGCGCAAAAAAACCCGGCGGTTCATGGATGTTAATGTGTTGTTTGGCACGCTGCACACGTTGCGGGCAAACCACCCTGTTTGACAAGTTTTTCACTGGGGTGAAGCCCTGTTTCGCGTGCCCGTATCGGGTCAAAGCAAGGACCGCACTTTTTCGATCAATGTCCTCAAGCTTAACGGCTTGCTCAGAAACGCGTCGGCATGGGTGCTGGAAGCAAGCTGACCCGAACTGCAACTGGTTCCCTGCGTGATGCCCGAAAGCAGAATGATCCGGGGAGGACTGGCCTTGCGCTGCCTGGCAATTTCGGCCAATTCAAACCCGGTGAGCCCGGGCAGCAACACGTCCAGCACCAGCACGTCGTAATGGTTTTTAAGAATTAGCGACTTGGCTACGGTGCCGTCCTCGGCGAAATCCACCTGAAATCCTTCGTGTTTGAGGGCCACCGCTTCCATCAGCCCGAGGTTTTTGTTGTCTTCGACGATGAGAATTCTCGCCATAAGGTTGTTGGGTTAGGGGTGAATCGGGTGTGCGGCGCTGATGATAGCGCGGCAAGGCGTTCATTGCCAGCCTTTACTTGGAGCGGCGGTTTTATTTGCCCGCAAACACCCCGGAAAACGGAAAGCTAAGGAGTTTTGCCCGCAGGGTTGTAAGCGAGTTTCTGACGGATCAACGCCTCAATCTCGGCCAAGGATTTGCCGGACATGTCCGCGGATCCTGCCGCCAGCCCCGTGACAAACGCCGTGGCCACCGAGGTGCCGCCCACCATGTAAGGGATGTTGTTGAACGTGATCACCGTGGAACCCGGCGCCTTCACATCCACAAAGGGCCCGCGGTTGGCGTAACTGGCCACATCCCCCTTGCGGTCGCTGGCCGTCACCGCGATGACTTCCGGATACGCCGCCGGAAACGTCGCGGTGGTCACCGGCTCGTTCCCTGCCGCGCCAAAAAACAAAACGCCTTGCGCCCGCCCCTCTCGAATCATTCGGTGCAGAAAATCACTGTCCCCCGCGCTGCCCAGGCTCAGGTTGATGATTGTCGCCCCGTTGTTCACGGCCAGATAAATCCCGTATGCCACGTCGTAGGTCGTCGTGTTCGGATTGCTGCCATACACATCCACCGGCAAAATGCGGACGTTTGATTCGCCGCTTTGCGCCAGCCCGAGGGACTGAAGCAGGCTTTGCGCGATGGACGTCCCGTGGGACAGGACATCGGACGGCACTCCGGATTCACCCGAAGTGGACTTGCCCGGCAGCACAAAGCCCTGCATATCCGGCGGCAGATTCTGCACAGCGCTGTCAATCAACCCAATCACCAGCTTGCCGTCGGGCGAACCCGTGGCCTTGAGGCCAAAGCTGTTCTGCGAGCTGGTCGGCATCGTCGCGGTGGGCGGCGGAGGATCAAAACGGTAGTTGGAATCCACACTGGCCACCTGCTCGAGGTCTTTTAATTTCTCACGGGCGGCCAGGGCGTCGGCCTCGTTTTTGAACCGCAGCCGGTAGGTCCTTAATTCCTCGGCGCGCCCCACAATCTGCGCGTTAAGCTGCTTGGCCAGTTCCTCAATGGTCATCGTGGCGTCAGGCGCCAAAGTCACGACCAGTTCGTTGGGAATCAGATGCCGGCGCGGATCGCCGATGGGAAACTTGATTTTGGCGCCCACCAGTTCGGTGGCGTGGCCCATCGTGGTGCGGAAGACGTAGAACTTGGGCGAGCCATCCTTCTGTCGAACCAAGGCGTAATTCAGTTTTCCCAAAAGCCGCTTCAGGGCTTCATCCATGGGCAAATCCGCAAATTTGGCGGAAACAGGATGCGACGTGCCGGGCTCGACATAAACCTCCCAGCCTGTGCGCTCGGCGACCTCTTCCAAAAATTGGTCCAAGGTCCAGTCCCGGATATCGGCGGAAACCTGCTCGGCCTTGGAATCCCACCGCAAAGGCGCCTCGGGCTGGCGCGCAGCCACGCTGGCCGTCCAGAAAGCCAGAACCATCAGCAAAATAAAGCGGTGAAGCACAGTATGTGACATGCGTTTGACAGTTCTAAGCATGGCCTGCCTTTGGCCTGCGGTAAAATGAAATCTTGGTTTAGGCAGAAACGCCAGAAACCTGAAAAAGTGACTCAGGATGTTCCAGCCACAGATGAAACACCGATGGAACACTGATTGGGAAATTGGGGAACCTAAAGAGGTTTATAATCCGTGTTTCATCGGTGTTTATCCGAGGCCCAAGCCCCTCTCGGATCGAGGGTTTTTCAGCCTTGGATGAGCCATTCCCCCTGTGCGGCTTAAAACACACGCAAAAGTCATTGATTTGGGCAAAAGTGTCCCGTAAGTTCTCGCAGCCCATTGGCCCAACAACACCTGACTGGACTCAATAAAGCAGATGAAAACCTCGATTTTTGGAAGCCGACGCAAGGCCTTTACGTTGATTGAACTGCTGGTGGTCATTGCCATCATCGCCATCCTGGCCGGCATGCTCCTGCCCGCTCTGGCCAAGGC
>CALJZV010000139.1 GCA_937983475.1 uncultured Verrucomicrobiales bacterium | reverse complement strand
CATCATCGCGGCGGTGCTTTCATTTCCCGCAAACATCGCCGCCGCCGAAAAATCAGAGCGGCCCAACATTGTCTTCGTGCTGGTGGACGACCTGCGCTGGGATGCGCTGGGATGCACGGGCCATTCCCTCGCCAAGACGCCCCACATCGACCGGCTTGCCAAGGAAGGCGCCCTGTTCAAAAACTTCTTTGTCACGCACCCGCTTTGTTCCCCGGCGCGGGCCAGTTTCCTGACCGGCCAGCACAGCCGCACCCACGGCGTCACCAACAACAGCCAGGAGCATTCCCAGTTGAGCCACAAACTGGTGACCTTCCCCCGCCTGCTGCGCGACGCCGGATACCACACCGCCTTTGTTGGCAAATGGCACATGGGCGTGGACCCCTCGCCGCGCCCGGGCTTCGATCATTGGATTGGCCTGCCGGGACAGGGACTTTTCAATAATCCGAAAATCAACATCAACGGCACCAACACCGTGCTGGAAGGCTACGTGACGGACATTCTCAACGAGCGCGCCGTCGAATTCGTGAAGCAGAAGCGCGACAAGCCGTTCATGCTTTACCTGTCGCACAAGGCCGTTCACGGCCCGTTCACGCCAGCCAAACGCCATGAGCATTTGTTCGCCGATGCCACCCTTGAGCCGTGGCCCGCGCTGAAGGACACATTGGAGGGCAAGCCCGCCATCACCCGGGAGATTCCCGGCGAGGCCACCCGCAAAAAAATCAACCCGCAGGCCACCGTCCAAAATGGCGTCAACCGCGAGCCGCCCATGTCGCTCGTCCGCGCGCAACTTCAATGCATGGTGTCCATTGACGAGGGCGTGGGGATGATTTACGACGCGTTGAAACAAAGCATCCAACTCGACAACACCGTTTTTGTCTTCACCAGCGACAACGGGTTTTTCTGGCGCGAACACGGGCTTGGCGACAAACGCTGGGCCTACGAGGAGGCCATCCGGGTTCCGCTCGTCATCCGCTATCCCAAGTGGATCAAACCGGGCCGCACGCCTGATGAATTGACCCTCAACATTGACGTGGCGCCCACCTTTCTGGAGCTGGGCAACGCGCCCGTTCCGGCCTCGATGCAGGGCAAATCCATGGCGCCGTTGCTGCAAGGCAAGAAAACCGAGTGGCGCTCGGCGGCCTTCTTTGAGTATTTCCAGGAAAAGCAATATCCCCGCATGCCGACCTGGAACGCCGTTCGCACCGATCGCTGGAAATACATTCACTATCCGGACCTGGCCGATTCGGACGAGTTGTATGATCTGAAAAACGATCCGCATGAACTGCGAAATCTCAAAACGGACCCCAAAGCGCAAAAGGAGTTGAACGATCTGAAGCAACAACTCGCTCAACTGAAGCCATGACCGGTCTCACCGACGTCGGGCTTGCAGGTTGGGGGGTTGCCAAGTCGGCCAAGGTTTGGAAGATTTCCATTAAAGAAACGGGTTTATGAAAACACATCTGATTCGCGCTGCAATTTTTTGTTTCGTCGTTGCCTTCCTTACCGGCTGCGCCACCGTGCCGGAAACCGGTCGCTCCCAACTGCGGCTGGTTTCGCCCCAGCAGGAAATGCAACTGGGCCTGAGCAGTTTTGAGAAAATGAAACAGGAGACGCCGATCAGCAAGGATCCGGCCGCCAACGCGCTCGTGCAGAAAGTCGGCCAGCGGATTGCCGCGGTGGCCAACCTGCCCGGCGCGCAATGGGAATTTGTCGTTTTCGACAGCAAGGAAGCCAACGCCTTCGCCCTGCCCGGCGGCAAGGTCGGCATCTACACCGGCATTCTTCCGATCACCAAGGACGAGGCCGGTCTGGCGACGGTCATCGGCCACGAAGTCGCCCATGCGGCCCTGCATCACGGCGCCGAGAGCAAGTCCGAGGCGATGGCCATACAACTGGGGGGGCCGCCCCTCGGCACCACTGTTTCGGCCTACAATCCGCACCGGGAACAGGGCGCCACAACCCTTTATGGCCTGGGCAGCACGCTGGGCCGAAGCCTGCCGCACAGCCGCTTCCAGGAATCGGAGGCCGACCGCATCGGCCTGCGCTACATGGCGCGGGCGGGTTACAACCCCGAGTCGGCCATTGGATTCTGGGAGCGCTTTTCCGCGCACAGCGCCAAAGGCGGATCCGCTCCCTGGTTTTTGCGCACCCACCCGGTGGACTCCACCCGCATCGAGCAAATTCGCCAATGGATTCCCGAAGCCATGCAGGAATATCGGGCCCAAGGCGGACAGGTTATTTCCGACCCCAGCGGCGCGCGCGGCTCGGACATCATCAGCCGCCCGGAGTAAATTCAGCCGGCTCATTCTGCCCTTTTTCGTCGCGAGCCAGATGCTGCGGGTGTGATTATTTCCGGGTGATACGATTCGATCGCCGCCTCTCCTCCAATGGAGGAGAGGGTGGCCAACGGCCGGGAGAGGAGGCCGCACCGGTTGCGTGGTTTGGCTGAGCAAACTCATTTGCGGAGAAAATAAATCACCCGCTTTCAATCGTACCCTGATGGCGCATGTCACGTGAATTTTGCTTTATTTGGCCGCGCCAGCCTTCATTCTTCGCGCGAATTAAATGACCCGCCGGCCACACGAGCCGGCGTCCCTAGTGATGAATGTCCCGTTTCTCAATCTCGCAGCGCAATACGAGTCGCTGAAGGACGAACTGCTGCCCGCCGTCGAAAAAACGCTCGCGGGGGGCCACTATGTCCTCGGCCCCAACGTCACCGCGTTTGAACAGGAACTGGCCGCCTATGTCGGCGCGGCCCACGGCATCGGCGTCAACTCCGGTTCCGACGCCCTCACGCTCGCGCTCCGCGCCCTGGACATCGGGCCGGGCGACGAAGTCATCACCACGCCATTCACCTACATCGCGCCCGCCGAGGCCATTCACCAGGTCGGGGCCAGGATCGTCTTTGCCGACATTGATCCGCGCACGTTCAACATGGACCCGGCGGATATCCGCAAAAAAATCACAGCCAAAACCAAGGCCATCATCCCCGTTCACCTGTTCGGGCAAGCAGCGCCTTTGGAGGAAATAAAAACCATCGCCCAAACGCACAACCTCCACATCATCGAGGACTGCGCCCAGGCCATCGGCGCCCAATACAAAGGCCGGCCGGTCGGCAGCATCGGGACGCTTGGCTGCTTCAGCTTTTATCCCACCAAAAACCTGGGCGCGGACGGCGATGGCGGCATGGTGGTCACCAACGACGACGCGCTCGCCAAAAAATTGAAAATGCTGCGCGTCCACGGCATCGAGCGCCGTTACTACCACGACCTGCACGGCTACAACTCACGTTTGGACGAACTGCAGGCCGCCATCCTCCGGGTCAAGCTGCCGCACCTGAGCCGCTGGAATGCGCGCCGCGCGGAAATCGCCGCCCGCTACGCCGAGGGCCTCAAAAGCCTGCCCATCGACCTGCCGGTCACCGCCCCGGCCAACAACCACGTGTTTCACGTGTTCGCTTTGCTGAGCGATCGCCGCGATGAGATTCAAAAGCGCCTCGCCGACCGCGGTGTGCCGACGCTCATTTACTATCCCCTGCCCTTGCATTTGCAGAAGGTTTACGCCGACCTCGGCTACAAGGCGGGAGACTTTCCCGTCGCCGAAATGGTTTCCCGCAAAATCCTGCCGCTGCCGATGTATCCTGAACTGACCGACGCACAGGTGGATTACGTGATCCAGGTGATCCGCGAAGCTTGAGAAACCCGCGCCACCGGCGGCATCCCGGCGCGCTATTTCCGGGAATCGAAGACCA
>CALJZV010000138.1 GCA_937983475.1 uncultured Verrucomicrobiales bacterium | reverse complement strand
ACGGGACTCGAACCCGCAACAACCAGAACCACAATCTGGGGCTCTACCATTGAGCTATAGCCACCAACCGGGCGCTTAACCTAGTTTTCAAGCCCCGCGACTGTCAAGATTCTGTCTCTGTAAAATCACCTTTGCCCCGAGGTGTCCCTTTCCGACTTTGCACAATGGGTCTGGAAAATCATTGCAAACGATTCATTTATCCAGCAGCAACGCGGCTTAGCTGCTTGCTTTCAGGCATGAAGGCTGCTTTAACCTTGCCTGTGCAGGAACGCCAAACAGACCAAGGCACAAGCCATTTGCGGCAATCGCTGGCCGCTTGCCTCGCCTGCTGGCTCCTGTGCGCGGGCTTTGTTTCGGCCAATTTCTCCTGGCATCACTGGCTGCATGAGGATGCCCACGAGGAATCGCACCAGTGCTTCATTTCCCTCATAGAAAACCAACAGATTTCCGGCGGCGATGCCCCGGCGGCGGTTGTGACTTTGGCCGGGGAATGGAGCCATCTGCCAATGGCTTCCCAAACCCGGTTTATTTCCACGGTTGACTGGCTGTCGACTCCCAGCCGCGCCCCGCCTGCGGTTTCCTGATTCCTCAACGACAACGGACTTATCCGTCCTGATTGGTTTGTTTTGCGTCAATCCGCGCACCTGTCGTGCGCACAACTCATTTTTTAGAATCAGAAACCATGAAACTACTTAAATATTTTGGATGTTCCGCGATCCTGATGAGCGCTGCTATGTTGCAGGCCCAGGACGCGGCTGAAGTCGAACAATTGAAAAAGAAACTGCAGCAATTGCAGGAACAGTTTGAAAAAGCCCAGAACGAGCATCAGAAGCAAATGAAGGCGCTGATGCAGCAGATTGACGGGCTGCAACAAAAACAGTCTTCCCTCACGGCCGATCAACAGCAGCTCAAGGATCAGATGAGCCAGCCGATGGCCGATGCGGCCAAGGCGTCGTCGCTGGAAAAAGGCCGCTGGCGGCCATCCGATCCGATCTCTCTGCTGCAACGGGATTCCAGCTACCTGAACCTCTCCTTGAGCGGCTTGTTTGCCGCAGGCGGCTCGACGGCAAACGACCTTTCCAGCCTGCAACTGGGCGGGCATGATCCCAGCCAGCGCGGGTTTACGGTGCAGAATGTCGAGGCGGTGTTCGAGGGGGCGGTGGATCCGTACTTCCGCGGTCAGGCCAACACCATTTTCTTCATTGATCGCGATGGAGAAACGGTGGTGGAACTGGAGGAGGCCTACCTGGAGAGTCTTTCGTTGCCCTGGAACCTCCAGCTCAAGGCCGGCCAATACTACACCGAATTCGGCCGCCACAACCCGACGCACCCCCATGCCTGGGCCTTTGTGGACATTCCGCTGGTCAACGGGCGCTTTCTGGGTCCCGACGGCCTGAGAAACCCCGGAGCGCGCCTGAGCTGGCTGATGCCCACGCCGTTTTACTCCGAGCTGTTCCTCGGCGTGCAAAACAGCCATGGCGAAACCGCCTTCAGCTTCCGCAGCGGCGAAGGCCACGGCCACGAGGGCGAAAGCGAGGGATTGCCGTTCGCCTTCCGGGAAAATGAAAACGACCGGGGCGTGCGCAACCTTGACGACCTCCTGCTGGCGCCGCGCTACGCCGTCTCGTTTGACCTGACCGACACGCAAACGCTTCTGCTGGGCGCTTCGGGCGCGTTTGGTCCCAATTCCTCCGGGGAATCCGGCAACAACGACACGCAGATTTACGGCGCGGACCTGACCTGGAAATGGCGCAGCAGCCGGCACCAGGGCGGGTTTCCCTTCGTCACGTGGCAGACTGAGGGCATGCTGCGCAACTATCGCGCGGGTTCCTTTGACTGGGACGAGGAGGGCGACCTGGGCGACGCCGATGGAAACGGCTTTCCGGACGAGGGCGTTCTGGTGGATGCCTCCACGGGGCTGCCGGCGGCCTTCTCCCGCGAGACCCTCACCGATTACGGTTTTTACTCGCAAGTACTCTACGGCTTTCGCAAAGGCTGGGTGGCCGGATTGCGGTTTGACTTCGTGACGGGCAGCCGGGGCGATTACGAGAAATTGCCGCTGATCCTGGCCGACAACGCAGGCGGCGGCGCTTCCGCCGGGCGCGATTTGCTGCGCCGCGAACGCTGGCGCTTCTCGCCCAACCTGACCTGGTATCCGAGCGAGTTCTCCAAAGTTAGGCTGCAATACAATTATGATGACCGCCGCGACATTGGGGTCGATCACTCGGTCTGGCTGCAGTTGGAATTTTTGCTCGGGTCGCACGCAGCTCATAAGTTTTAAGCTCATGAAGGCATTTTACTGGCTGTTCATGGCGGTGGCGCTTTGGGGCGCCACTGCCCATGCCAAACTCAACGTCGTTGCCACAACTCCGGACCTTGGCGCCATCGCCCGGGAAATCGGCGGCGACCGCATTGACCTGACCGTTCTGGCGCGTCCCACCGAGGACCCGCACTTTGTGGACGCAAAGCCGAGCTTCATCGTGAAGCTCAACCGGGCCGATGCGTTGCTCGAAGGCGGTGCTGAACTTGAATCTGGCTGGCTCCGGCCGTTGATCGAAGGCGCCCGCAATCCGCGCCTGGCTCAGGGTGAGCCCGGACGAATTGTTTGCAGTGAAGGCATCCACCTGCTGGAAATTCCCGCCGAACTGGACCGGTCCAAGGGCGATGTCCACGCCCTGGGCAATCCGCACTTCATGACCGATCCACAGAACGGCAAGATTGTCGCACAGCATGTGGCCGAGGCCTTTTGCCGGCTGGATAAAAAATCATGCGATTACTACCGCGCCAATCTGGAACGCCTCACTCTCCAACTGGACCAGAAAATGATCGAGTGGCAACGATTGATGGAGCCCCATCAAGGCAAGCGCGTGGTGACTTACCACAATTTCTGGCTCTATTTCTCCGAGCGTTTTGGGTTGAAGATGGACCTTTACCTGGAACCCAAGCCGGGCATTCCGCCCTCCCCTTCCCATCTGGCCGAGGTGATGCGGACCATGACGTCGGAAAAAGTCCGCGTCATTGCCGTGCAACCCTACTTGAACCGGCGCATTGCCGAGACGGTCGCCAGCCACACCGGCGCAACGGTGGTGGATCTGCAAAGCTTTCCCAACGGCTCCAAGGGCGGCGGCAGTTACATTGAATGGATGGATTCTTTGGTGAAATCCCTTGCCGCAGCGTTAAAAAAATAAAACGGCATGGAAACGACCGAACTCAGCTTCACGTTGACCCTGCTCAAGTGGCCCATTGTATCCTGCCTCTTGTTGCCGGGAATCCTCGTTTACTACGGCCTGCACATTGTGCGGCGCGGGGTCATTTTCGTGGATTTGGCGCTGGCGCAAGTGGCGACGCTTGGCACGTGCATCTGCATAGTCCTGGGCCACGACCCACACGACATTCATGCATACGCCTGGTCGGTCGGGTTCACGCTGATTGGCGCGCTGATTTTCACCCTCACCCGCAACACCGAAAAGCACCGCGTGCCCCAAGAGGCGCTGATCGGCATCGTTTACGTCGTGGCGGCGGCGGCCTCCATTCTACTGCTGAACTACTCCGCGGAGGGCAATGAGGAGCTGAAGCGAACCCTGGTCGGTGACGTGCTCACGGTCTCATGGGGCCAAATCTGGAAAACCTTCCTGCTCTATTTGATCATTGGCACGGTGCATTTCGTTTTCCGTCGGCAATTCATCGCGCTGTCCTTCAACCCGGAACAAGCCCGCCGCGAAGGGATGCGGATGCGGGCATGGGACTTCTTATTTTACGCGCTGTTCGGACTGGTGGTGACGAGTTTCGTGCAGATTGGCGGCGTGCTGCTGGTGTTTTCCTTCCTGATTGTCCCGG
This sequence comes from uncultured Verrucomicrobiales bacterium, assembly GCA_937983475.1. Lineage (GTDB taxonomy): Bacteria > Verrucomicrobiota > Verrucomicrobiia > Limisphaerales > JACDHS01 > CALJZV01. The sequence goes on along the minus strand of CALJZV010000138.1, from coordinate 7,563 downwards.
CGGTGTGCGCGAACCTCCTGGCCGTTTCCTTGATGGCGATGTTGCTGGTGGGTTACGGCATTGCGGCTGCGGCGGGCGTAGGCGGCATTGCCGCGTCGTACCATTTTAATTTGCCAATGGGTGCCGCCATTGTGTGCGCGCTGGGCGTTATGCTGGTGCTGACAGCCCTGGTGGCCAAAGTGCGTTCTCCCCGCCCAAAAGCAGCCCAAAGCAGTCAAGTCAGCCAGAAAATCAACCACAACTGAAAAACACACACCGCAACCAGTCCGGCCCAAATGGCCGCTTCCCGGATCCACAAACCTTTTTGCGCTGCGGGAGCGAGACTGAAGCGGATTTTTGCGCCGCCAATTTCAATCAGGTCCCCGCTTTTCAGCAATTCGGAGGTAGCGCGGGAACCGTTGACATAGGCGGTGGCATCGGTGGTTGTGGTCAAATAAAACCCTTCTCCATCCTTGCGGGCAATTTCAACATGCCGATCCCAAACGCCCGCATCCTCGATCACCAAATCAGAGGACCCGGCGCGCCCCACCCAAAAAGGAAAACGGCGGGCCGTCCATTGAACGCCCGCCTTTTTTCCGGAAAGAATGTGCAGTTGAACCATCAGAACCAACGCCGATCAACGTGGATGTTGTCCCCTGGATACACCGGAAGGTCATGCTCGGGGTCTCTCTGAGCCCGGTTCCCATCCACAAAATGCAATGTGCCGTCCGCCCTCGTAATCTGGATTTTGCGGCGATTGGCGAAGTCGGTGAAGTCGCCCGCCGACTTGATCGCACCCATCACGGTGACGGGTCCAAGATAAAGCTGGCGGCTGGGCTGTTTGACTTCGCCACCAACAAAATAGAAGCGATCTGTCGGACGGACGGTCACCGTGAGATGCTTGTAGAAACGGGGCACATAAGCGTCCTGTATGTCGCGTTGCAGCGAACCAGGAGTTTTTCCGGCAGCCTGGATTTTTCCGATAAGAGGCAGGGACACCTTGCCATCGTCCTTGATGTGCTCCTCGTGAGGCAAAATGGGCGTCGGGCCGCCGGCGAACTCCACTTTCACCAAGTCGCCGATTTGCAGCACGTTGGGCGGCGGGCCCGATGTTCCCGGCTTGGCGCCTGAGCCGTAAGGCGCCAGCGTGCCGCCGCAACCAGCCACCAGCAAGGCAGCCATGATTGTTCCGGCCCAAACCCATCCGCGATTGATCGTTTGAAAAAAGTTCATGGTTGTTGTCTATGCCATCAATACTTCTGCTTCAATTCCAATTTGGCGGTTTCCTTGCCGGCGGCCGCCTCCTGATTGGAGGATGAATAGTAATCGTGGTAGTAGCCGCTGTAATAGTAGTAGTTCTCGTCCTGGCTGACGTTGATGTTGTTGAGAACGATGCCGATGAGGTTGCCGCCCACCTTCTGAATCATCTGCTTGGCGCGGATGGTCATCGGCTGAGGATATCGGCGGTATTGAATGACCTGAAGGGTCATGTCCACTTCGCTGGCGAGAATGGACGCATCGCTGACGCCCATGATGGGCGGAGAGTCAAAGAACACAAAGTCGTACCGACGCTTGAGTTCCAGAATCAAATTTTTCATTTGGTCGGAACTCAGGATGCCCATAGAGCTGCTGGGCAGTTTGCCGCTGGGCAAAAAGTCCAGCGACGGGAGCGGAGTGGTCTGGACGACTTCATCCAAGGAATTTTGCTTGAGCAAATAATTGGTGAGGCCCACCGAATTGGAGACTTTAAACAGCTTATGGAGGCTCGGACGGCGCAAATCAGAGTCCACCACCAGCACACGGTCGCCGTTTTGGGCGAAAACCGTCGCCAGATTGAGCAGCGTGGTGGATTTGCCTTCACCGACACCACCGCTGACCACGGTAATGGTGTTGAGGGTGTCATCCTTGCGAGCAAATAAAATGTTGGTCCTCAGCACCCGATAGGCTTCGGCATGAGGACTTTCTGGCCCTTCGTAGAGAAGCGTGTCCACGTTTTGCGGGATGACGGCGAGCACCGGCGCCTGCAAGGCGCGTTCCACGTCGTCAATGGTCTTGACGCTGGTATCGAGGTATTCGATGAAGAAGGCCAAACCCACGCCGAGCATCAACCCGACAATGACCCCTAAAGCGACATTCAGGATTTTGTTCGGCTTGACGGGCTTGATGCCCGGCACCGCCGGATCGGTGATTTCCACGGCCGTGGTAATGGGCAATGAGGCGTCAATGTTTTCCTGGTCAATTTTGAGCTTCATGGCATCACGGACGCGCAACAAATTTTCCAGCTCGCGTTTGGCGTCAAAATAGGGGCGGTACACGGCAGCCAGCGCTGTTTCCTTGGCCTTGGCCGCCTCGACCTTGGAGTGAATTTTTTCCAGCCGATCGGCGGCGGAAGCCACCTTGGCATCCAAGCCTTGGACAATGCCACTGACGCGCTCCTCGATGTGCGTTTCCAATACGTCTACAACGGCCTGGGCGCGCTTTACATCGGGATGCTCACGTGAAAAATCCTGTAGCAGCGCACTGAGTTTCTGCTGGGCCAACGTCAGGTCCTGGGACATGGTGACCAATTGCTGGTCGGGAAATGGCATCGCGGTTGGCAACGCCGCCTTGAGTTCATCCCGGTTGAGCTGCTTGACCTCCTTGAGAAGCGAGTTGTACTGGTCGTATTCAAATTCGGCCTGCAATCGCTGCTGCTCCAAAAGGCGAAGTGTCTCGGTGTAAAACATTTGCGATGAGCTGCCAATCATCACTCCGTCTGCGCTTAGCTCAATGATGTTGTTGGTGCGGCGCATGTCCTGAACCACTTGCTGGGCGCGCTCAACTTCCTGGTTTTTTTCCTCAAGGCGCTTTTCCAAGGTGCGAATTCCGCCAAATTTGATCTCGCGCCGCTGTTCCAAGCGCGAATCGCGATACACTTCGGCAACGGTATTGGCTATGAGCGCCGCCTCGTCCTTGTTGTTGCTGAAAATGGTCACTTCAATGAGGCTTGTGTTGCGCCATTGGCGGACTTTCATTTTGCCGCGCAACAGGAGGTAGCATTCCTCGGTCTTTAAGGGAGCGCCGGCATTGAATTTACGTGTCCAATCCGGATTGGTGTGGAGCTTCAACTTGTCAATCACGTCATAAAGTATGGACCTGGATTGAATCTTCTCATACTGGGTTTGAACCCAAAAGGGGTCGTGCCCGTAATAGGCAGTCCGATTGCCGATGGGATTGTCCACGTCGGTGGCATCCTTCTCGACCGAAATACGGACCGTGCTGGCATATTCGGGTTTGAGAACCACCCAAGTCAGGAGGGTTGTGGTGAGGGCTACAAGGAGAAATACCGTCAAAATAACGGCCTTGCGGATTCGGATGATTCTCCAGTAATCCAAAAAGTGCAACTTGGACTCGGGCGCTTCGCTTGCTGTATTATCCATATAAAACACGAGAGACTGGAGCTAAAAAGTTCCAGCCTCTCGTCGAAATATCAAATTTTATTTTTTAGTAAGTGGCCCGAATGCCGATATAGACCCGGTTGCGGGTGTAACTGCGGCCGGAAAGATCCGAATCCAACCGGTCATAATTGTATCCGGTTTCGGCCAGCCAATTTGGATTGATGCGGTAGGCCAGATTCACGCCAACGAGGAAAAAATTGTCCACACTGTCATCGACCGTGCCCCCTTGGAACATTGAATTTTGGAATTGGGCCAGAACGCTCCCGGTAATTTTCGCGGTCAACTTGTGCACCACGGTTGCATAGACCGACGTGGATTCCTGATCCAAAGTGATGTTGCCCGGGGTGCCTGAAAAGGCCAAGACATCGGTCTGATTACGCTCATGCCGCACCCCCGCCTGCAGGTAACTGCCCGGCAGATAGGTGTAAGTCAGGCTGGCGTCCGCGTATGGGCTCACGGTGTCGTTGCCACTGTTAAAATACTCGGTGAACTGGGCACCCACGCGAACTGAGCCGTTCAATTGGGCATTGATATTCTGATCGGCGCCAACGAACACGTAATGCGAACGATTGTTGCGTGTGGACGGGTCATTGCCGGAAACACCGGGCGGGAGGAAAAACAAGGCATCGCTGCTGGTGTAGTCCACATACCCGAACTGGTAGCCCAAAACCGCAACAGTCTGGCGCAAAGCCTGCCATCGCAAATTGGCCGAAATCAAATGCTCCATGCGATCCAGAACGGCTGAACGGGAACCAACACCCTTTTGTTCGTAATCATAAAGGGTATTCACGTAACCCAGTTGCAGTCCCAAAAGCTGGGTCAACTGCGCCGTGAAATAAGCCGATGCCGTGTTGCGGATGTTGTCGCCGTCGGTTCGCAGAGGGAACGTGACGATGCCCCGGGAATCGATCACGGTGGGCTCTTGGGCGATGACAAACGACTCGCTCAATTCGATTTTGTACCGCTCGGTAAACGCGTGATCCAATTTTCCATTGAATTGATGGCTGTGATCGGCGTTGGCGCTGGGCCGATCCTCGAAGTACCGCATGGAGTAAACATAACTGATCCCGACAAATGTCTGATCCAACGGCAGGTTCAATGCCGCCGAAGGGCTGACTTCAAAGCCGAAACTGTCACGGGCGGTGCTTTTGGGAGAAGTGGTGTAATTGTCGTCGTAAAACCCACGCAATGAAGCGGATATGCTCCATGGCTTTGAGGTTTCCATGGACGAAAGGCCGGGGGCGTACGCAGCCTGGAGTCCTGCCGCGCCAAGCGCAATAACACCGACCGATGTGAACAGTTTTTTCATAAAATTATTGTTTGCCCTAAGGCACCAGCATAGCTGATTTTTAAAAACGTCTGCAAGTTTTACTGAAGTGTTTAAATCCCTGTCAAATATAAATCTTTGTTGAGCCCTCCCAATGGCGACTTATGACTTACTTTATCGCCTTGACTCTCAGGGGGCAACTCCCAACTCTCCACGCCTTTATGATAATCGGTGTCCCGAAAGAAATTAAACTCAAGGAATTCCGGGTCGCGCTCCTCCCCTCGGCCGCCTATCAGCTCATCAAGCGAGGCCACAAGGTAGTGGTTGAACGGGGCGCGGGCGTCGGCGCTGGTTACCCCGACAGCGATTATGAGCAGGCAGGAGCCGAGTTGGTCAATGAGCACACCGCCGTCTTTGCCAAGGCGGACTTGATCGTCAAGGTCAAGGAACCACAAGAGTCCGAGTTGCCGCTGTTGCGCAAGGGCCAGATGCTGTTTACCTATCTGCATTTGGCCGCAAGCAAACCCCTGACAGAAGGCTTATTGGAATCCGGGGTCACCGGAATTGCCTACGAAACCATCGAGGTCAACCGCCGCCTGCCGCTGCTTGAACCCATGAGCGAAATCGCCGGGCGCATGTCCATTGTGGTTGGCGGCTATTTTCTGGCCAAGCACAACCACGGCAGCGGCGTGCTGCTGGGCGGCGTGCCGGGTGTGTTGCCCGGACGTGTGGTTGTCATCGGTGGCGGCGCCGCCGGCATCAATGCCGCCCGCATGGCCACAGGCCTGGGTGCGGATGTGACCATTCTGGAAGTAGATTTGGAGCGGATGCGGTTCCTGGACATCACCCTGCACACCGCGCACACCTTATTTTCCAGCGAGGCACACCTGATGGAGTTGATGCCCACGGTGGATTTGCTTGTCGGCGCGGTGCTGGTGCCCGGGGCCAAGGCCCCAAAGCTCATCCGCCGCGAGATGCTACGCCGGATGCGTCCCGGAAGCGTCTTGGTGGACATCGCCATCGACCAGGGCGGCTGTGCGGAGACGTCGCGCGCGACCACCCATGATGACCCGGTGTATGTTGAGGAGGGAGTCACCCATTACTGCGTGGCCAACATGCCCGGCGCGTATGCCCGAACCGCCACTCAGGCGCTCACCAATGTCACCTATCGCTACATCGAAACGCTCGCGGACATGGGATTGAAGGAAGCCTGCCAGCGCCAGCCCGCGTTGCTGGGAGGCATCAATGTGATGGATGGAAAAGTCACCCACAAGGCGGTCGCCGAGGCGCATGACCTTCCGTTCACTGCGCCTGCTTTGTGAAGACCACCAGGCCAAACGGCCCGATACATTTCCCTATTGGAAAAATAAGGCGGATGAGCTTGAGTCGCTGATATGGCTCACATGCGTATTTCCGCCCTTCTCGGTATGATTGCTCTAGTGCTAACCGGTTGCGGCCAGCAACAAGCTCGCGACGGGGTGCTTGATGCCGTAAATGCCAAGGGCGTTAGCGTCTCGTCCAATCAGTGCGCGATCCTTCGGTTGCCCACTGGATACGCAGCGCTTGTGTTTTCAAGGGTTGGTCAGACTTCTACTTTCAAGATTTTCTTCTCGCAGTCAGGCCGTTTCACTTCTGACCAGCCTCCCATTACCGAGCAGTCTTTCCGAGAGTCCAAGATTTCTGTCGAGGGTGCCTCCATTCACGTCGGATACGATGGGCAGGACGCATCCGCCGTGACGGTTGATTGGGAGGACACGCACACCGGCATTGCCTTGAGCAGGTTTACGTCGCTGCCAGATATTTCGGTTTCGAGCCTTACTTTCACCACGAATCGCGGATTGAACCCAGACGATTTGCTGAAGAGTATCGGACAGAAGAAATGATGCCGTGGTTTAACCCCATAGGTTAGCGCTGATTGGCGGGGGCGCGGGGGGCGGAGCATCAAACCTGGCCGTTGTTGGTAGCCCGGCCATGGAGGGGGTGCCATACCCCAGCTCCGTCAGGAGCGACATCGTTGTAGTAGCCAATCCCCCAAAAAATATTAGTAGCCCCATTCGGGGCGGCATATGTCGCTCCATACGGAGCTTCCATCAATTAAAACCGCTTTCTACAAAGATGCCGCCCCTGACGGGGCTTCAGACCGGCGCTTCGCAATAAATCGCGCAGCCCGAGGCGGGTCAGGAAATGCCGCTGGACACGCAGAACATGTCCCTTTACGGTCAAAAACAGGAACCGTGATGTGCGACAATTTTGTCGCTCCCTATAAATGTTAGGCGACATGAAAAAGTTCATCTCCGGAGTTTTCGTTGGCGTCGCCATTTCAACGGTTATCTTTGTTCCCCTTCTGCTCAGCGAGCGTCGTGACAAGTTCGAGTTTGGACGAAACGCGGGGATCGTTGCCGGGCGTTTTGAGGCAACCGATGCACTCTTTAAAGAGTTCGGACTTTATGACGGCCACACACCATACAAAGTTCTGTTCTCTGTTAAGACCACAGACGTCATATCCACGGAAACAAACGGCATCAGGACAGTTAGAGTGATTCCATGATGCCGCCTCCTATAATGGTTAAAGCTAGTTTTGATCGGGGCGGGCGCGGGGGGGGGGCGGAGCTTCAAACCTGGCCGTTGTTGAACAAGCCCATCGAAGTTCCAGAAAGTCTCTCCCTCTCATTGGCCATCCGCAAGAGTAGCCGTCCGCAAGGACTGCGGTTTTCATGAACGCGCATCCCTGCCGGTGGTTCCGTTCCGGAACAGGAATGGGCTTTGCGGGTGAACCCGCGCCCCGAACTCACGCGAGCGGGGCGTTTTCCGCTCGTTTTCATCCTCCCGGCAAAAGGGTGCCGTGAACGCCGCGCAACGGTTTCGGCGCGGCATCCTGCT